>CALGLM010000129.1 GCA_937930275.1 uncultured Ignavibacteria bacterium | reverse complement strand
TAAAAAATACAACTGCATACCAATATATTTTAGGTTATGAAAGGTTGTTGACAAAAGACTTAAGATTGACATTAGATTTATATTATAAAAAGTATAAAGACTTACCAATTGATCCGACTCAACCGCAGTTATTCTTGCTTGATGAATTATATTATAGATCAGGCTATTATTTTAATCACGAGCAACTAATTAGTAGCGGCAGCGCCTATACAAAAGGGATTGAATTAATGCTACAAAAAAAACTTGCAGAAAATATTTATGGTTTGGCAAGCGTATCATATTCAATAGCAAAGTGTAAAAGTGCGGATAATATATGGCAAAACAGAGTATATGATAATAGAATAGTTGCAACAATTGAAGGAGGATACAAACCGAATAACGAGTGGGAGTTTAGTTTAAGATGGGTATATGCAGGCGGAACGCCTTACACACCGCTTAACATTTCGGAATCCGAAACATTAAATCGTGCTGTTTTAGACGAAAACAGAATAAATGCGGAAAGATATCCGGATTACCATTCGTTAAACTTACGAGTAGATAAGCGATATCATTTTGAACACTTAAATATAGTTGCTTATCTTAGTGTTTGGAATGCATACAGTAGAAAAAATATTGCGACTTATTTTTGGAACGAAACCAAAAAAGAGCAAGGGACGATATATCAGTGGACATTGCTTCCAATTTTTGGGGTAGAAATCGAATTTTAAGTAAATCTATTTGGATACTTAAAAAGTCTCTTTAAAGAGACTTTAAAGAGACTTTAAGATTTTATAGAAAATATATTCCCCATAATAAAAATAAAAAGAATAATAATTTAAAGATTATTACTATACGTTAATTTTTATTTGGCTTTTCGTTATTCAAATTTATATTAAACTGAAATTATGTTAACTTGTTTATATATAATACGTTACACTGTGAAAACAAACAATGATCAATTAATAAATTGCCATTTACCTTTAACTAACTAAAAGCGAAAGCATTAATAATGAAGGAATTAATATTTATGAATAAAAAAAATCTAAAAGTTAATATCAAGTCTCTTTTTAAAGAGACTTTGATAATGATTTAAAGAGACTTTAAGAGAAATTTTACAAAATATAAAAAAATAATTAGAAAACGAGTAATTAAGGCATTAGAAATAAAAAGTAGAATTTAAAAAATCCCCAGACGGATAAACGAATGGGGATTATACAATAAAATCAAATTTATTTTTTCAAAAACTCATCAATTACCTTTCCGACTGTTTCCATTTCATTTCCTACTGCCTGATGTCCGCCGTCATTATCCAATACATAAAGTCTCCCTTTTGAATATTTAGCAAAATCCATTGCAGATGCGGGATTAAGAATATGGTCTTGGCTTGCAACAATTGAAAGAATTTCGGCTTTAACATGCTTTCCTGTGGCTTCTTTATCGTGGTTAAAATTTCGGGTAATATCGTGGTTTATCATGCTGATTAATTGATACTTCCAACAGATAGGCGGAAAAATAGTTGAAGCGTCATGGTCAAAACGGGCTAAATATTCATCAAATTTATTCACATCAACTAATTTATTAAATTCTTTTGGTGTACGTGCTGCAAAATTAATCATTAAATTTAGTATTTTGTTGATATCCTTGTCAGGTACGTTGTAATTTTCTCCAATTTTAATTACTTCTAATGAAATACTCCATAGCATTTTATCAATAGCCGTTAAATATGGTGTGGGTACATAAGGAATCGCTTTATCCATAAAATCAGGGTAAGCAACAACCCATTCATAAGCTTGCATGCTACCCATCGAGCCGCCCATTACGCAATATATATGGTTAATATTTAAATTTTTTGTTAAAGCAATGTATTGGCTTTTAACCATATCACCAATAGTAAATGGAGGGAAATTATTTAAAGATTGTTTTTGGCTGTTATTAGGAGAAGTTGAAATTCCGTTGCCTAAAGCATCAAAAGCTATAACATAAAATTTTGTAGTATCTACTAATTTACCTTCACCTAAAGAGTGAGAAGTAGCCTGGCTTGTACCGTTAAAATATGAAAGAAAAATTATTATATTACTTTTATCTTCGTTCAGCTTACCAAAGGTTCTGTAACCTATTTTACAATCTAATACTTTTTGTCCGTTCTCTAATTCTAAGTCACCTATTTCGGCAAATTGTTGTACACCTTGTGCATAAAAAACAATATTTACAAATACAAATAAAAAAATAAAAAGCTTAAGTTTCTTCATAATAATCTCCGTTATTCCTTTAATTTAGCAAAAATCAATTCGTCAACAACAGTTCCGTTTTTTAATATATTTTTACGCAAACGAGCTTCTAATTCAAAACCGGCTTTAGATAAAACTTTTCCGCTTGCCGGATTCCAATCAAATACACTTGCCTGAATTCGTATAATATCAAAGTAATCAAAAATAAAGTTAGTAAATAGATTAACTGCTTTTGTCATTATACCTTTATTCCAGTACTCTTCGCCAAGCCAATATCCTAATTCTGCCGTTCGTGCATAAAAATCTTTACCGAGAATAAAACCAATTGCACCGACGCATTCGTTATCTACTTCAATTGCATAATTAGTTACCGGATCAACCAAGTTAACCATAGATATAAATTTTTCCGCATCTTCCAACGAGTATGGGTGAGGAAAATGATCGCGTAAATTGATCCAAATTTTGCTATTATTGGCATGTTTTGCAAGTGAAGTAGCATCCTCAGATAAAAAATTTCGAATAATAAAACCGTCACCTTTAATCTTCATAAGGTCACCTAAAATTATTAAAGACTTTAAACTAATGCTTTTTGAAATAAAATAAAACAATATTGTAATATTTTTAATCAATTTTGTATATTCAAAATAAAACTTTAAATTTTATGACAAT
>CALGLM010000128.1 GCA_937930275.1 uncultured Ignavibacteria bacterium | reverse complement strand
ATGAAAGTAATGTAAAGCTTGAAATTTACGATATTACGGGACGAAAAGTACAATCGGTAATTAATAAAGAACAAAATGCAGGTTATTACCAAGTAGATATTTCGTTTAATAATATGGTTTCGGGAATTTATTTTTACGTGATAGACGCAAAACAAATAAACGGAGAAGGTAAATTTAGAGAAGCAAAAAAGATGTTGCTTGTAAAATAGCAGTTTTATAAAAATAATTTAAGCCTAATTTGGCGTTTAACTTAAACGTTAAATTAGGCTTTTTTTATTTGTAAAGTGCTTTTATTATAATTATTTATATTGTATAAATCGGGTTTTTTAGGTACTTTTAAAAGCTAAAAATTATTTGATGAGGTTAAAAAATGAAAATGAATTGGGAGCAATTTTTAGGTAAAGTAGTAAGCATTACAATGAATGAAAACTACGGTGTAATGTATGGAAATAGAACTCCGCAAGAACAACCTAATTTTTACGAGATTGTTTTTAAAACCGGGAAATTAGTTGCCGCATATGATGAAGGACTTCAATTGGAAGCAGAAAAAGAAGGGACAACTATTCAAATATTTGTATTTTTTAGTTCAATTAAATGTGTTGAAATAATTTAACGAGTTTATATATGAAATTGAAAGTAGGCGTAATAGGTGCGGGACACTTAGGTAAACTGCACATGAAAATGTTAAACAATATTGAAAATGCCGAACTTATCGGCATATATGACCTAAATAACGAACAGGCAGAAAAAGCAGCTACCGAATATAATACCAAAGTTTATGCAAATTTAGAAGAACTTTTTAACAATGTTGATGCGGTTTCTATTGTTACTACTACAAGTGCCCATTACCAAGTAATGAAAGAAGCTATAAAATACAATTTACCGATATTGGTAGAAAAACCTATTACGGCAACAATTGAAGAGGCAGAAGAAGTTGTAAAATTGGCAAAAGAAAAGGACTTAATACTTCAAGTAGGACATATTGAAAGATTTAATCCCGCATTATTATCTTTGGATAAATATAATTTAGACCCAAAATTTATTCAATCTGATAGATTGGCACAATTTAACCCACGTGGTACAGATGTTGCGGTAGTACTGGATTTAATGATTCATGACATAGACATAATTTTAAGTTTGGTAAAAAGTGAAGTAAAAGACGTACATGCAAGCGGAATAGCCGTAGTTTCGGATACAATAGATATTGCAAATGCAAGAATTGAATTTGAAAACGGAGCAGTTGCAAACGTAACGGCAAGCAGAATTTCGCAAAAAAGAATGCGTAAAATGCGTATGTTCCAAAAAGACGCTTATATAACATTGGACTTTAACAGCGGAGTATCGGAAATATATAGATTAATGTCACAAGAAAATATACCTGAAAAGAATTTTATTTCTTTTGGTGAAATAGGAATAGGTGACAGAAGAAAATATGTTGTTTACGAACAGCCGGAACAACTTGAAGTTAATGCATTAAGATATGAGATTGAGCTTTTTGTAAATTCCGTAATAAATAAAATAAAACCTGTAGTAAGTGGTTTAGACGGATTAAAAGCGTTAAAAGTAGCTCAAAAAATTATTTCAAAAATTGAGGAGCAGAAAATATTATGAAAAAGATTATGATGTTCGTTATTCCGATGGTAGTTTTTGTTACTGCATGTAATATTGTTCAAACTTATCAGAATATAACTCGTTTAAAGTTTAAGGTGGGTGCAGTAGATAACGTAAAAGTTTCAAATATAAACGTTAGCGGCAAAAGTAAATTATCAGATTTCAATCCGATGGATGTTCTAAAATTAACTTCGTCTTTAACCCAGGGTGAATTTCCTATTTCATTTGTTATTAATATAGAAGCTAAAAATCCAAGTGAAGGTACAGGCGGAGGTGTTAGCGATAATAGTATTACTTTAAAATCGTTTCCATTTAAACTTTATATTGATGATGTTGAAACAATTAGCGGTAATATAAATGAACCCGTATATGTTCCCAGCAAAGGAGAAAACAAGATTATTCCTATTACGGTCGGTTTGGATTTAAAGAAATTCTTTAAAGATAAAGGATTGGATAAAATGGTAAATCTCGTTTTAGCATTAGGCGGAGCGAATAAAGATACCGGTAAAATAAAACTTGTTGTGAGACCGACAATAGGTACTCCGTTAGGTGACTTTAAATATCCGAACGAAATTACAGTAGTAAGTTATCAATTTAATTAATAAAAGGTTGTTATATGGGAAAAAAAGGATCGCTTGCAATAGGAGTTGATTTAGGCGGAACAAACATAAAAATCGGTTTGGTAACTAAATCCGGTGAAATTGTAAATCAGGTTTCTGTTGAAAGTAAAGCAAATAACGGACCTAAAGCGGTAATTAAACAGATCGAACATGGTATTGATAGATTATTAGAGTGTGAAAAAAGAGATGTAATAGGTGTAGGAATAGGTGCACCCGGTAGCGTTACGGTTAAAAAAGGAATTGTTGAAAATCCTCCAAATTTTACGGATTGGGGAAGCGTTGCATTAGGAAGTATTTTAAAGAAAAAACTTAAGACTGAAGTATTTGTTGAAAATGATGCAAATGCTGCCGCAATAGGTGAATTAATATTCGGAGCAGGAAAGAAGCTAAATAGTTTTATAATGATTACGCTTGGTACCGGTTTAGGCGGAGGAATTATATTTGATAAAAAAATATTCAGAGGTGATACAGGGGCTGCCGGTGAACTTGGACACGTAACAATAGATTATAACGGTAATAGATGTAATTGCGGTTCAATCGGTTGTGTTGAAGCTTATACCGGTAATAATTATTTTATGAATTGGGTTAAACCGGAATTAGAAAAGCATCCGCAAAGTTTAATTTATAAATTTATTGAAAACGACT
>CALGLM010000127.1 GCA_937930275.1 uncultured Ignavibacteria bacterium | reverse complement strand
TGGCAACGGTTGAGCCTATAAAACAATTTTGTTCGGTCGGATCTGCCGTATAAAACAAACCTTTTTTTGAACCTCTTCTTTTAGGCTACTTAATAAAACAGCCGGTTGCGTAATTATGTAACTATCTATATCATTAATCTCAATAATTTTATTAAATTTTTCAACAGATAATATTATTCCCCCGGCTGGTATTGCACCGCCGGTTAAGCCGGTTCTATTTCCAGATACTGTTAAATGAATACTATTATTGTTACAAAAAATTACAGTCTCGATAAGCTCATTTATCGATTCCGGAATATAAACTGCATCACAATTCCCTTTGTAATTGGCAGCATCATGCAAGTAATTTAATATTTCGTCTTTTTCTTTTTTTATTATCATTCTTTAATAATATTATGTTTCTTCATAATTTCTTTCCAAGTATCATAGTCCAGCTCCTCCGATTCGTCAATCAACATTATCGGGATGTCATCTTCAATTTTATATCTTCTTCGGGTTATTTCATCTGTGCTAACCAATGTATTATCGTCCAACACTAAATCAGCATGTGAAAGAGGACAACATAAAATATCTAACAATTCTTTACTAATCATTTATTACTCCTATTTTAAATAGACCATTTTTTTAGATAATTGTTTATTAGCATCTTTCAAATTTAACGTATAAAAATAGATTCCGCTGCTTAAATTTTTTGCATTAAATTTTATGTTATAACTACCGGCGTCATATCTTCCTTCACATAAATTTACAACTTTTTCACCCAATAAATTATATATACTTAAATCAACTTCTTGTTCTTCTTTAAGTGAAAAAGATATAATAGTTTCAGGGTTGAACGGATTAGGATAGTTCTGCTCCAATTGATAACACAATTCAGCAGCTTTTTCATTTTCAACATTTACTGTGCTTGCAGGGAAGAAATAAACCAGTATTTCATCTAATGTTGAGCGCCACAAGCCCCAGCTATGTCCTTGCGGTAATTCGTTTATACTGTTAGCATATCCTTTTGAATTTAAACTATCGGTAAATATTCTTAAATTTGTAAATAACGATTCGTATGTTCCCCAAATAGAATAAAACTTAATATCTTCTTTCTCTCCTTCGGCAATCATTTTATATACTTCATAATCATTAGGCCAAAATGCAGCTGACTGTAACCCACAATTAGCAAATATTTCCGGATATTTATATGCAATTAAAGCACTAATATTTCCCCCGAACGAATCCCCCAACACAAGCCTTTCATATTTATTATTTATTGTTTTGTAATTTGCATCAATAAAAGGTACAATTTCATCAACAAATGTTTTGGCATATAAGAACCTATTACTCCCCGCATATTCGTCATTTCTGTTTGTAGGAGTAACAAATACGGCTATCACTTTGGTTATTTTATTACTATCTAATAAATTTGTTAATATGTTTTTAGCACTGCACAAATTCAAGTAATCGCTTCCGTCTTTAAAGTAGACAACCGGATAGGATTCAGTGGAAGTATTATATCCTGGGGGAAGCAAAATATTAATTGTGTAATTTCTATTTATTAAGTTGCTGTGAAAAACTTTTGTAACAGTAGTAAATTGTGCCGCAGTTGTATTTACCCTAATTTCCCAAGGCTGAATAAACAACGGCATTGCAAGTTCGCTATTAGGACCATATCCCCCGGGACATGTTTTGGGGTTTTCAGGGTCTAATATCCAATTGGTACCGTTTAATACAATTTTATAATCAATTCTCGCATTTAATTCAAACGGACGCGTGTAATAAAAGAAGTTTGTTCCGCTTAACTTAGTACACTTTGCAGATGTAGCGTCCCAACCAGTCATATCTCCGGAAATGCTAACTGTATTTGCCGTACCCCGATAGATAAAGTTAGCCGTATTTCCTTCAATAAAAGGGATGCCCGAATTTCTTGCAACAGTCATAAAACTATCTACAATTGTAGATTTAGCATTTAAATCACTAACTGAGTTAACTCTATTAATAAATTGTTGAAATTGGGTCTGCGAAAATAAAGTAATATTCGCAAAAAACAGTAGTAGAATTATTTTAATATCTTTTTTCATTAGATCAAATTTTAGACTTTGGACTACAGACTTCAGACTATAGAACAAAGGTCTTTTATAATTAAATTTAGTTATTTAACATTCAACCCTTAACATTCAAAATTATTATTTCCCCACTCATTTAGGAGCAGTAATTCAAAATTCACAATTCAAAATTCAAAATTATCTTTCCCCAGTCATTCAAAATTCAAAATTCAAAATTCAAAACTCAAAATTCAAAATTCAAAATTCAAAATTCAAAATTATCAAGGTACCGGGTCATAACCGCTTCCGCCCCAAGGGTGGCAGCTTAATATCCTTTTTAGTCCTAAATATCCGCCTTTTAACAAGCCGTATTTTTTTAAAGCTTCCAAAGTATAAGTAGAACAAGTAGGAGTATATCTACAAGAAGGGGGTAAAACAGGCGAAATAAACATCTGATAAAACCGAATCAATAAAACAATCGGATAAGCCAAAATAATCATAACTTTAACAAATTTTGTTTTATTAACGGGAACACTCGGTTTATTTTCCATTTATTTCGCCTATTTTAATAATTATAATTTAGCTAAAATTTCTTTTGCATTTCCCTTTAATAAAAGAGTTATAATTACTCTATTATTATCTAAGAGTGCTTTCCTATCACCCAAAGCTTGAGCTCGAACTAAAACGCCAAACGAAATTGAAGTTTTATCGCTTCCCGCATTATCCGGAATAGAAATAGCTTCTCCTGTTTCATCAATTATTTGCAAGAAAATTCCGTTACCTGCATCACCTTTATGCAATTGACCTGTCGAATGTAAAAACCTTGGACCATAACCTAAAGTAGTTGCAATTTTATATTTTTCAGTAACTTTTTTTCTTAAGTTTTGCAAAACTTCATCAATTTCCGAGCTCATATTTAAATAAGCTTGAATTGATAAATAAGGTTTCAATCCGGTTTTGGTTACTATTTCCTCTGATTTATTCATTAATGCCGGCAAAATATCTTCAATTGAGTTTACTTCCAATTTATCGCAAAGTTCAACGTTTTTATCACAATAGTACTTAGTTAATTCAGGAACAATACCGGTTTCTTGATACTCTTTAACCATTGCTCTGGCAACAATTTTTGCCGATTCGACATTTGGCTGGTCAAACGGATTTAGTCTTAATTCAACACCCATAATTGCTGTTGCAAATTCCCAACGGTAAAATTCCGAACCCAAATCATAAATATCTTCGGTTATACACTCAATTACCGGTGCTCCCAATTTTATTAGCTCTGCTACACGTGTGTTTAAGTCAGTTTCTTCTTTTGTATGGATATATACAAATATTCTATCGGTACAATAATACTCGGGGTTAAATATTTGTTCGCCTTCAACAGGCAAAACACCATTCCCCAATTTTCCGGTACTTTCGGCAATTAACTGTTCTGCCCATACTCCAAAGTTTTTATACTTTTCACTTAAAATAAATGTTAATTTATCTTTTTTATCTTTTGCGTATTTTCCTGCTAAAATACCGATTTTTAGTCCGGTATTAAATTCCAAATTATTTAATTTACTACATGTAATAGCACTATCCACACGCGATAAGAATAGATCTAAATCTACTCCTATTAATCCGGCAGGCACCATACCAAACAATGATAATGCTGAAAATCTGCCCCCTATATTAGGGTCATTTAAGAATATTTTTCTAAAATTTAATTCCTTTGCAACAGATTCTAAACCGCTACCCGGATCGGTAATTGCAATAAAATGTTCACCGACTTTATCTATACCTAAATTTGCCAATGCTTCGTTATAAAAATATTTCATAAACGAAAAAGTTTCTACAGTTCCGCCGGATTTAGTCGAAACGATAAAAACAGTTTCTTCAAATACAATATTTTTACGCAAATTGGTTACCATATCAGGATGAGTACTATCCAAAACACTTAATTCCAAAAATCCATTTTTACTACCAAAAGTTTTTGCAAACACTTCGGGTGCTAAGCTGCTTCCGCCCATTCCAAGCAAAACAGCTTTTTTAATCCCGGCTGCAATTAATTCTTTTGCTAATTTTTCTACATTTTCGATTTCATTTTTTGATTTCAAAGATACGTCTAACCAACCTAATCGATTTGTAATTTCAACCGGACTATCGCTCCAAATAGTATAATCTTTTTCCCAAACTTTTTCGGCAATTTTATTATCTATATAAGTTGTAAGACTATTAATATATTCAGGATTAATGTTGTGGTATTTAACTTTTTCGGTTTTTGCTTTTATTAACAAATTAATTTTATCGGATAATGTATTTAATAAGCCGTTAAACGAATCAACAAAAGCTTTAATACCGTCAAGTTGTAATTTGTTTGTAACTGCATCAATAGAGATACCAAGTTTTTTTAATTTTTCAAAAGCTTCTTCTGCTTTTTCAATTTCGGTAGTAATTTTTTGTTCTACTACACCGTGGTCAATAAATGCGTCTAAAGTTGCCGGCGGAATGGTATTAACCGTATTGTAACCTATTAACTCATCAACATACAACGTATCGCTATATAATTTATTTTTTGTGCCCGTGCTTGCCCATAATAAGCGCTGTGGTCTTGCTCCGTTAGCTTCTAATTTTTTCCATCTTGGCGAACAATATAATTCTTGATAATATTTATAGGCAAGTTTACAATTTGCCACACCAAATTTACCGCACAATTCGGTTTCACCCTTTTCTTCCAACATTTTATCGAGCGAACTATCTAAACGACTAACAAAAAATGATGCAACAGACGAAACTAAATTCAATTTTCCGCCTGCATTAAGCAATTTTTCCAACCCGCTTATATATGCTTCTGCAACTTTTTTATAATTTTCAATACTAAAAATTAAAGTTACATTTACATTAATACCATGTGCAATTAGTTCTTCCACTGCAACAAGTCCCTCATCGGTTGCCGGAACTTTAATCATAATGTTATTGCGCTTTAATGTTGTAAATAATCTAACTGCTTCATCAAATGTTTTTTTACTTTCGTAAGCTAAATCTGGGCTAACTTCAATACTAACATAACCGTCTAATCCATCCGTTTTTTTATACAGCGGATACATCATATCGGCAGCAGATTCAATATCCTTTAAAGCCAAGTATTCATATACTTCGTATGTATCGGTTGTTTTTGTTATAATTTTTTCAATATCACTATCATACAGTTTTCCCGTACTAATTGCTTTTTCAAAAATACTGGGATTTGAAGTAATTCCGCGTAATCCGTTGCTAATTAATCCTTCAAGTTTACCGCCTGTAATAAATTCTCTTTCTATAAAATCGTACCAAATTGATTGTCCTAATTCCGCTAATTTTTCTAATTTGCTCATTTTTTCTCCATAACTTTAAAAATAATAATTATAAATATAAAAACTATTTAACTAAATATCACCGTATTAAAATATGTTAACATTAATTAACCTATTAAGTTTTGCTTAAATTATATACCTAATTAGCTCTTTATTTTTACTAACTATGTAAAAGATAAACTTATTTTACAGTAAAAAATAGTTGTTTAACGTTATAAAAACTTGTAATTTAGAAATTTGTATTTTTAGAAAAGGACTGAATTTGTTAGAAAAAATAGTAAACATATACTTAATGATTGAAGGCGAGTATATTAAGCAGTTAAAAGGTATTGCTTACGAAAAAGACGGAAACGATACCGAAAAAATTGATTTTCTTAAAACAGAATCATTTAATGATATTAACCGAGCAATTGTTTTTAATGCTCCTATAAGCAATAAAGGCGAGTTAATGTCTTACAGACAATTTAATAAATTGGCAAAGTACGGAAAAGAACACCAACTTTTCGGAGAAATTTTTGAGTATTTCGGACTTCCCGAAAATCCTTTAATTTGTGTATCCCCCGTAATTGATGGAAAAATAATAAGTAAAAAATAGAGACGGAGAAGAAAAATGACTGAATTAAAAAATCCACTACATCAAAAATGTATTAACACTATAAGAATTTTATCTGCTGAAGCAATTCAAAAAGCAAATAGCGGTCATCCGGGACTACCGTTAGGGTGTGCCCCCATTGCACATTTATTGTATTCCGGAGTTATGAAACACAACCCAAACAATCCAAATTGGTTGAATAGGGATAGATTTGTTTTATCGGCAGGGCATGGTAGTAGTATGTTATATAGTATTTTGCATTTGTGCGGTTACGAAATTAGTCTTGATGATATAAAGAATTTTAGACAATATGGCAGTATTACCCCCGGACATCCGGAATACGGCTTAACTCCCGGTGTTGAAACTACAACCGGACCTTTAGGACAAGGTTTTGCAAACGCAGTAGGTATGGCGTTAGTTCAACACTTTTTTGCTGCTAAATACAATAAACCGAATTTCAATATAATAGACAATTATATCTACGTAATTGCCGGTGACGGCGATATGATGGAAGGGATTACCCACGAAGTTGCTGCTTTTGCCGGTCATAATAAACTAAGTAATCTGGTTGTTTTTTACGATAACAATAAAATAACTATTGACGGAAGCACCAATCTTGCCATGACCGAAAATGTAAGCGATAGATTTTTAGCTTATGGTTGGAATGTATTACATGTAAAAAACGCCAACGATTTAAGCGAATTAAACGACTCGGTTAAAAAAGCGAAAGAAAACGTTAATGCACCTACATTAATTGTTGTTGATACTACAATCGGTTTCGGTAGCCCCAACAAACAAGGTAAATCAAGTGTACACGGTTCCCCCTTAGGGAAAGATGAACTTGCCCTTACAAAAGCTAATTTAGGCTGGGAATACTCTGAAGAATTTTTTGTTCCGGACGATGTATATTCATTTTATGAAAAAGTTAAAATTAAAGGAATGCAATTAAACAGCGAATGGGATTCACTGTTTGAAAAATACTCGAAAAATTATCCTCAAGAAGCTAAAGAAATTACTTCGGCGGTTAACGGCGAGTTCTTTAATTCCGATTCATTTGAAATTCCCTTATTTACCGATTATAATGCAAGCATCGCAACCAGAGTTGCGAGCGGAAAAGTATTAGATTATTTAGCGGGACAAATACCAAACTTAATAGGAGGTAGTGCTGATCTCACTCCTTCCAACAATACAAAACCTGCCAATTCAAGTTCGTTTTCTCCGATGAGCAGAACCGGAAGATACATCCACTTTGGAATAAGAGAACATGCAATGGGTGCAATACTAAACGGAATGGTAATGTACGGAGGAGTAATTGCTTACGGAGGAACGTTTTTAGTATTTTCCGATTATATGAGACCTGCTATTAGAATAGCCGCCTTATCGCATATCAGCCCTATATTTGTATTTACACACGATAGCATAGGATTAGGTGAAGACGGACCAACCCATCAACCAATTGAGCAGTTAGCTGCTCTTAGAGCTATTCCAAACAGTTTTGTTTTTAGACCGGCTGATGCAAATGAAACAGTATATGCTTGGTATTTTGCACTTAAAAACAACAACGCTCCGGTATCTTTAGCTTTATCGCGTCAAAACATTAAATTAATTGATAGAACAAGATACTCCGATGCTAAAGGCACATTAAAAGGTGGTTATATTGTTAAAAAATCAGCCGCAAAACCTGATATAATTCTTATGGCAACCGGTAGTGAAGTTAACTTGTGCTTACAAGCAGCCGAAAAGCTGGAAACTACGGGAGTTAAAGTAAATGTAGTTAGTATGCCGTGTACTCAATTATTTGATAAACAAGATACAAAATATAAAAATTCGGTGTTACCTAAAGATTGCCAAAACAGACTTGCGGTTGAAGCAGGAGTAAGGCAGGGTTGGGATAAATACTTGGGAAATAACGGTGATATTATAAGCATTGAAATTTTTGGTGCAAGCGCTCCGTACGAAACTTTGTATAAAGAATACGGAATTACAGAAGAGAATATTATTGCAAAAGCAAAAAAATTATTAAAAAACAAACAATCTTAATCTAAAAGAGTTCTTTTGTACTTATGAATTATTGAAAAAAGTAAAGTTTTATTTATACTAAGTAACTGATTTAATATTAAGTATTAAAAGTGAAATATAATATGACGTTATAAGATGTAACTATTTTCATCCCCTTTAAAAAATTAATTAAAGGGGATGAAGTACTTTAATAAAGTACATTTTTTACCTATTTATTATAATTGTTGTATTTTTAATTCCCCGTATTTTTTAGTGTTAGTTCTAAAAATTATAATTTTGTTAGTCTAATATATTTTAAAGAAAGTTAAGTTATGAAATTTCGTTATACCGATCTATACAAGTCCGGAATCCTTTACCAAACATCAAAAACCTTAAAAAGTAAACTAACAAGTTGTAATTTATGCCCTCACAACTGTAATACAAACAGAGTTGACGGAAATCTCGGATTTTGCAAAACAACCGATAAAATTTTAATTGCAAGCTATTGCGATCACCATGGCGAAGAACCGCCTATTTCCGGTACTAACGGAAGCGGGACAATATTTTTTGCTAACTGCAATTTACATTGTGTTTATTGCCAAAATCATCAAATAAGCCAAAATAAAGATTTAAGCGGTTTTTCGGAGTATTCTGCAGAGCAGTTAGCCGAAATAATGATAAAACTTCAGAGCTATAAAGTTCATAATATAAATTTTGTTTCTCCTTCACACTATGTAGCTCAAATAACGGAAGCAATATATTTTGCTGCAGATAAAGGTTTAAATATTCCTCTTGTTTATAATTCCAACGGTTACGATAGCATTAATTCAATTAAGTATTTAGACGGAATTATAGATATCTATTTACCTGATATTAAGTACGCTTCGGATACTTATGCACGTAAATATTCTGCCGCCAAAAACTATGTTTCAAGTTCAAGACTTGCTATTACAGAAATGTATAAGCAAGTAGGTGATTTAGTAACTGATGAAAACGGTATTGCTAAAAGTGGTTTAATAATACGTCTTTTAGTCCTGCCAAATGATATAAGCGAAACAATAGACACTTTGCGCTGGATAAAAGCTAATTTAGGCACATCAGTTTTTATTAGCCTGATGTCGCAGTATTATCCCGCAAACAAAGCTGATAATATCCCTCTACTATCTCGAAAATTAAATTACAGAGAATATCAAAAAGTTGAAGACGAACTTATAAAACTCGGTTTTATAAACGGTTTTTTACAGGGAATGGAAGCCCCCGATTATTATAGACCCGATTTTAATAGCGATATTCATCCGTTTGAAAAAAGATAATTTATTTAGTATTATATCCTATTTGGCTCATTAGCTCTTGTGCCTTTAAAGCATCAGTCTCACTTTCAAACGATAATCTAAAAGTTCCTCCGGCTCCTTCTCTTATTTTTAGCAGCTCTATATCTTTAATATTAATTCCGTTTGAAAAAAGAGTTGTTGAAATTTTACTAACTACACCGGGCTCATCTTTAACAAAAACATATATTTCGTGCAAAGGAATCAAAAACCCTTTTGATGTTTTGGGTATTTCGTCTCTATGTTTTCTTGCTTCAATAAACGAAGTATTCAAATAATCGTGATTGTTATTGATAACTGCATCCTTAATATCATTTAAACTCTCTATGAATAGATCTATTGTCTTAGCAATATTCTCTCTGTTGTTAGCAACAATCGATTCCCAAATTTTATAATCACTTGATGCAATTCTTGTCATATCTCTAAATCCGCCTGCAGCAAAATCAATAAAATTGACATTATCTTTACAGTTTGCGGCAAAATTTACAAGATTTACCGAAAGAATTTGAGGGAGATGGCTAACTACAGAAACCACTTTATCATGTAAAAAAGGATTTAATACTGCAATGCGTGCACCAATTTTACTTAATAACTCAAAAACTCGTTTATTTTCTTCGGTAATAATATAAACAGAGTTTTCAAACAACAAGGGGTCACTATTCTCAATTCCTCCTTTCTCTTTACCGGTCATTGGATGCCCTCCTATATAAACTCCCTTTTTACCGCGTTTTTCCCAAATTTCTTGAAATACTCCTTTAACGCTGCAAACATCCGAAATAATTTGTTTATCGGAAAGTTTTGGAATTAAATTTTCAAATGCAGTAACAGACAAGCTGACAGGTAAACATAAAATTATCAATTCGCTATGCAGCGAGTCTTCGATACTTTCTAATTTCCTATCAATAATTTTATAATTAACCGCTTTTTCGAGAGTCTGATTTAAATCAAATCCGGCAATAATTATATTAGGGAAGGCAGCTTTAATTGCCTTAGCTAAAGAAGCACCAATTAAGCCTAACCCTAATATCGCAATTTCATTAAAGGGCATTTTATAAATCTCGTCCTATTGCTTTTGCAATGGTTCTTAATTCTTCCATCAAACTTAAGTAGCAATCCGGAACTAAAGCTTGTGGTCCGTCAGATAAAGCATTATCCGGATCATGGTGTATTTCAATCATTAAACCGTCTGCACCTGCTGCCACAGCTGCACGTGCCATAGGAGGAACTTGTGCACGTAAACCTGTTGCATGACTTGGGTCGGCAATAACAGGTAAATGACTTTTTTTGTGTACTACAGGAATTGCACTTATATCAAAAGTATTTCTTGTATATTTCTCAAAAGTTCTTATTCCTCGTTCACATAAGCAAACATCTTTGTTGCCGTTTGCTAATATGTATTCCGCAGACATTAACCACTCCTCTATGGTTGCAGATAAGCCACGTTTTAGCATAACAGGTATATTTGTTTTACCTAAATCTTTTAGTAAATCAAAGTTTTGCATATTACGCGCGCCAACCTGAAAGATATCTGTATATTTGCCTATCAAATCAATCTGTCCGGAATTCATTACTTCGGTAATAACAAGTAACTCGTATTTATCGGCAGCTTGTCGTAAAAGTTTCAAACCAACTTCTCCCAATCCTTGGAAAGCATAAGGCGATGATCTTGGTTTAAACGCTCCTCCACGTAATATTTTTGCACCTGATTTTGCAACAACTTCAGCTAATTTAAAAACCTGCTCCTCACTTTCAACTGAGCAAGGTCCAGCCATCATCACAATTTTATTCCCCCCTATTTCCACATCTTTTATTTTTATTATAGTATTTTCTTCTTTAAAACTTCTTCCTGCTAATTTAAAGGGATCGGTAATTCTATATACATCTGCCACACCGTCAATAATTTTGACTTTACGGGTGTCAAAATCCGGTTTAACCCCAATTGCACCAATAATTGTTCTTTGCACACCTTTACTTAAATGGATATCAAATCCAAAGCTTTTTAATTTTTCAACAATAACATTTAATTGCTGTTCCGAAACATTGTTCTCTAAAATAACAACCACTATTTACTCCTGTATTTTTAATCTTTCGCCTGCATTAACGGCAAAATCTAATATATTATCATTTACAATCTCGATACTCTCGTTTCCAAAGTTTAACTTATCAAAGAAAAAAGCTAAATTAAAATCTATGTTATAGATCAAATCAGGATCATCCGTTATATTAATTTTTATGTATCTCCCGCTCTTTGGTGTTGTTTTCCCGTTGGTTAAGTCTCTGAATGCAATAAAGGAATCTTTTCCTCTATATAAAAGACATGAGAGATTATATTCTTTATTATTGAAAATAATTTTAAAGTATCCGATACAAACATAATTACTTAATTTTCCGTTTGTTAATCTAAACGTTTTATTTTGCTTTTCTTCATACAAATAAAGCTTGGATTTAAAAACAAATTTTTTGCTTATCGGGAAATAATAAGATTCTCTAAATTCTTTCACCTCACCCGATATCGGGAAACCATTTTCAGCATTTTGATTTATTTTTCCTAATATAGCTTTTATTTCTTCTTCTTTATCCTTTCTAAAGAATTCTATCGCTCGTTTATAATTTTCTTCTTCGGGTAAACTTTTTTCGGTAAAAGATTTTATTTCCCAAATTACTAAAAATATTATTACAGCGCCAAAAGCAATTGCAATAAACCACTTATTTTTCAATTTTCTTTTTAAGCTCATTTAATTTATTTAATGCTTCAATTGGAGTTAAATTATCTATCGGAATATTGGAAATTTCCGTTCTCAATTCTTCGTCACATAACTCAAATAAATTTAGATAATATTCACTATTATCTTTTAATTTGCCAAGTTTGACTTTTTTAACTTCAACCGGAGTAAGTTCTTTATTTTCCAAATTAATTAAAATTTCTTTTGCTCTATCGGTAACCGCACTTGGTAAACCGGCCATATGGGCAACTTGAATTCCGTAACTATGGTCGGCACCTCCGGGTGTAACTTTATGCAAAAATATCACTTTTTTACCATATTCGCGAACTTCAACTTTAAAATTTTTAATTCGCGAAAACATATTTGCCATTTCGTTTAGTTCATGGTAATGAGTTGCAAATAATGTTTTTGCCGCAATATGTTTGGTTTCATGTAAATATTCCGTAATAGACCAAGCAATAGATATTCCGTCAAAAGTGGAAGTCCCCCGCCCTATTTCGTCTAATAATATTAAACTTTTATTTGTTGCATTATTTAATATGTTGGCGGCTTCCTGCATTTCAACTAAAAAAGTACTTTCACCGGCTGAAATATTATCACTTGCACCAACTCTTGTGTAAATTCTATCAACCATACCTATATGAGCAGATTTTGCCGGAACAAACGAGCCGATTTGTGCAAGCAGCACAATTAAGCCAATTTGTCGCAAATAGACTGACTTACCTGCCATATTAGGACCGGTTAATATTATTATTTGGGTATCATCATTATCTAATTTACAATCGTTTGGTGAAAATTTTTCTCCCGGAGGGAGCACGCGTTCAACTACGGGATGTCTTCCCTCTGCAATTTCTAAAACGCTACTATTATCAACAATAGGTTTAACATAATTATATTGTTCGGCACAATCTGCCAAAGAAACATAACAATCAAGCATCGCAATTAAGCGGGCGTTTTCTTGTATTTTAACCGATTCCGATGCAACAAAACTTCGTATCTCATTAAATAAATTGAATTCGATAGTTGCAATTCTTTCTTCGGCATTTAATATTTTATCTTCATAATTTTTTAGTTCGGGAGTTATATACCTTTCGCCGTTCACTAAAGTTTGTTTTCTGATATAATTTTCGGGTACTTTATCTCTGTTTGCATTACTTATTTCAATATAATAACCAAAAACCTTGTTATAGCTAACTTTTAATGAATTAATTCCCGTTCTTTCTCTTTCCTCTTTTTGAAAACTTGCTAACTTATCTTTTGCATTATATTTCAAATCACGCAACTCATCTAATTCGTTATTATATCCGGAGCGTATTACCTCGCCGTCAGAAATAGAAATGGACGGATTATCATCAATGCCAATCTCAATTTTTTCAACAATACTATCTAATTGGTTTAATTTTTCTCTTATATCTACTAACGATAAAATTGTAGTAATACCCAAAAGCTGTTTTAATAAAGGAATCTTTTTTAACGATTGCTTAAGAACAATCAGCTCGCGAGGGTTAATTCTGTTCGTGCATGCTTTGGATACTAATCTTTCTAAATCACCTATTTCTTTTATTTCTTCTCGCAAGTTTTTGCGCATCTTGTTTTGAAAAAACAATTCGTTAACAGCTTCCTGTCGTTTCAAAATTAAGTCAAGGCGTTTTAAAGGTGCAGAAATCCAGCGTTTCAGCATTCTTGCACCCATCGGAGTTTCTGTTTTATCTAAAATACCAAAAAGCGAACCTTCTCTGTTCCCTTCTTGCATAGTGTAAGTAATTTCAAGATTTCTCTTAGTTGAGGAATCTAAAAGCATAAAATCAGATGGGTTATACTTAGCTATTTTTGTTATATGACTTAGACTTGTTTTTTGAGTTTCACGCAAATAATTTAAAACTGCACCTGCGGCAATAATTCCGCTCTCAAAATATTCAATGCCAAATCCTTTTAAGGTTTTTGTTTCAAAATGGTTTAGTAAAAGTTCTCTCGTAAAATCTATAGTAAAAAGCCAATCGTCTAATTTTGTTATTCTTGCTTTTATATTTAGTTTGTTAATTATGGGTTCAATTATAGGACGTTGTTTTTTTGATATAAGAATTTCTGCAGGATTAATTAATCCAATTTGTTGCGATATTTCAGAAATAGGAACTTCGTATGTAAAAAATTCTCCGGTCGAAATATCCGAAAATGAGATACCGACAATATCACTTAATATAAAAATCGCCGCTAAATAATTATTGTTTTTATGGTCTAATAATTTATCGGAAAGGGTAACCCCCGGAGTAACTACTTCAACTACTTCTCGTTTAACTATTCCCTTCGCAAGTTTGGGGTTTTCCATCTGTTCACAAATTGCAACTCTATAACCGGCACGAACAAGTTTGGGAAGATACGTATCAATTGCATGATGCGGGAAACCGGCTAAAGGAACATTATCGGCCTGTCCGTTTGCTCGTTTTGTTAATGTTATACCCAAAACTTTGGATGCTATTTTTGCATCTTCATCAAAAGTTTCAAAAAAGTCCCCTACCCTGAATAGCAATATTGTATCCGGATTATCAAGTTTTATCTTATGATACTGACTCATTAAAGGTGTTGCGGACATTTTATCCTAAAATATTTAAACAAGATTTTAAATTTACAAAATTTTGTATAATTTTCATTACAAACAAACTACTTAACTTCACTATTTATATATTTTTAATATAAAAATACAAGCCATGCATTAAGTACATCTAATTGCAACTATCAAAAGAAATTCTGCCGCAAAAAAATATTACTTTTTAGTTGCTCCTTCCTATCAATTGCAGCATTAAAATAAACTTCGCTTGTTCGGTTTTATTACGCATCAGCTTACTTTATTTTCTCTTCCAAATTATCAATTGCTTTTCCAAAATCATTTAACGTTTTAATTATTGCAGGTAAGTCAAAACTATTTAGGTAGCTGGTCAATTCATTAGCCCAATTATAAATTAATATAACGTTATTTTTTTGCGAAAGTTCTAAGATTTCTTTCACAAATAAATCAATTTGATTTATAACCATTGTATTAAGTAAATAGGATACTTTTGGTAAATAGCTTGTTCGTAGCAAAAATATAAACTCTTTTATCTCTTTCTTTTTGTAATCGTCAAGTACTTCTTCAACAATGGATAAATCTTCAGGTTGTTTTACTATTGTATTAACTGATATTGTGTCGCCAGCATTTAAGTATTTATAAATTTCGGTAATTAGTATTTCTCTTTTAATCGGTTTTATTAAATAACCGTCAAAACCTGCTTCTTTAATTAACGGTTCATCTTCTTCAATATTGGCGGCAGTTAAAGCAATTATTGGAATATGTTTTAATAAAGACTCTTTTTTTATTGTGGCACATGCTTCATACCCATCCATTACGGGCATGCGTAAATCCATAAAAACGATGTCCGGTTTTTCAGTTTTTATTAAATTTACAGCATCACTTCCGTTATTTGTTTCTATTATTCTTAAATCCTTACCCGATAGGTACGCCCTAATTAATTTTCTATTTATTTCGGTATCATCAACAACAAGCACTAATCGATTATTAAATGATATACTATCAATATCTAAGTTGTAACTAATGTTTAGATCGGCATCTTTAGCTTTTTCTTTGTAACTAATATTATTAAAATTTACGCAAAAAGTACTTCCCTTATCAATTTCACTTTCTAAACTTATTGCTCCGTTTAGCAGATAGGTTAAATTTTTAGTTATTGAAAGTCCTAAACCCGTACCGCTGTATTTTCTTGTAGAGTGCCCGTCATTTTGAAAAAAGTTTTCAAATATTTTATTCCTAACATTTTCAGAAACACCAATACCTGTATCAATTACACAAATCTTCAAGTTAATTACGGTATTGCTTATAACTTCCGTTTCAAAATTAACAGTTACTCCTCCTTTTTCGGTAAATTTAATAGCGTTACTAACAAAGTTAAATAATATTTGCTTTAACCTAACCGGATCCGTATTTATTAATATATTTTCAGATCCAATTTTATTAATTTTTAAATATATCCCTTTTTCCTTAGCTTCAGAATCAAACGAATTAGATATATAATTTATAAAATCATTAATATCTATATAATCGAAATGTAATTTCAGCAAACCGCTTTCTATTCTCGATAAATCAAGTATATCGTCAATAAGTGCAATAAGTATTTTACCGCTGCTAATTATTGAATTTACATAAGTTAATAATTTTGAATCGTGAACATTTAGTTTTAGCAATTCTGCAAAACCTATTACCGAATTCATGGGTGTACGAATTTCGTGACTCATGTTTGCCAAAAACAAGCTTTTAGCTTTATCTGCCTTTTCCGCTTCAATTTTGGCTTTTTCCAATTGCTCAATTAATGTCTTTTCCTTATTTATTTCCTCAAGTAAATTTGTATTGGAAAGTTGCAATTCTGTTGTTTTTTGATTAACTAAATTTTCAAGTTTCTCTTTCTGTTTTTTATTTTCGTAAATCTTTAAATAAACATAGCCTATCACTAATCCGCTTATGGATAATATTGCAAGAGTTAAAAACCACCAACTTTTATAGAAAGGCGGAATTACGTTAATTTTAATTACTAATGGTTTTTCATTCCATATTCCGTCATTATTAGAAGCTACAATTTCTAAATAATACGTATCCGGTGCCAAATTAGTAAAAGTTATATCACGTTTTGTACCCAAGTCAATCCAATCGTTACTAAAACCTACTAATCTATATCTATACCTATTTTTATAAGATTGATAATAACTTAGTCCGGCAAATTCAAAACTAAATACCATGTCTTCAGGTAGTATTTTTATTTCGTTAATTAAATTAATATCCCTATTTGTTAGTGTGGGTTTATTAAATATTTTAAATGATGTTAATACTACATTCGGTTTAGTTCTATTTGGTAAAATTGCTTTCGGATTAAAAAATGTTATTCCTTTTACTCCTCCAAAATATAATGTACCGTCAGAACCCTTAAATGCAGCATTTTTATTAAATTCATTAGCTTGTAGCCCGTCATTTACATCAAAATTAGTGACTATTTTTTTTTCGTAATTAAACCTTGTTAATCCTAAATTAGTACTAAACCATAAATTTTCTTCATCATCTTCTAAAATTGAATATACAACATCATTTGGGAATCCGTCTTTAGTTGAAAACACGGTAAAAGTGCCCGTTTCTCTGTTCAATAAATTTAATCCCCCTCCCGTTCCTATCCACAACCGCCCCTTACTATCTTCAAAAATGCTATTAATTCTTGCGCTGCTTAACGAACTTGAGTTTTCGGTATCAAGTGCAAACTTTACAAATTTATTTTCTTCTGCATTGTAATAAGATAAACCACCTATATCCGAACCTACCCACAAAATATTGTTCTTATCAAGCAATAATGTTTTAATTTTTCCGGGTTGAATACTTTTTATATCAAAAGAATTATGCTTAAAATACATTGATTTTGATAAATTATCGTAAATTTTTGCTAACCCGGCAGCCGTTCCTATATATAAATCCCCATTTTTATCAAATGTGGTTGCAAATACTTGCCATTCACCCTCAATATCTACTCCAAATTTTTGAGAATACGTTACGACTGTAAAATTTTCATTAACATAATCAAATTTAAATAACCCCTGCCCTTCAGTTGATACCCAAAAGTACTTATCCGGTTCATTCTTATCCGGAATAATATTATAAATGCTCCCCGAAGGAATTAACTTAAATTTTTGATTCGGTGTCTTTACTGCTACGCCAAACTGTTCATATCTTTTGGCTTTCATTGTCTTAGTGTTTAGTTTTGTTAAACCTCCGTATCCCCCAATCCATAATTCATCTTTTTTGTTTTGAAATATAGCTCTTATGCTGCTAAACTGAAGTCCGTCTGCTTGCGTTTCGTTATAGTTTAATGATGAAAATTGTTTAATCTGTGGATTATAATAAAAGACTCCCATTCCCGATGTTGCAACCCAATAACCGTCTTCTTTATCGATAAAAATATCATTATAAACATTAAACGGTTTCACTTTACCGAATTTATCTATAAAAACTTTAATCGCCTTTGTGCTTAAATTGTATGATATTAAATAACTTGCATTACTTCCTATCAAAATGTTTTCGTTATGTTTAGCTAAACAAACGCTATAACCGCTTCTGTAAGGATCAATAGTCGCTCTATCAAGTAAAATTTTACTTTTAAAGTTTTCGGGATTTACTATAATAGGCAAATTATTATCTGAATTTATTATAATTCCCTTCTCGTTAATTTTTAAAATAGTTGCAACAAACACCATTTTTAACGGAATTCCGGAGTCTTCATCAATTACCTTACCGTAAGTTATTTTTTTATTCTTAGGATAAATAACATTTAATCCGGTATATTTTGTACCTACCCAAACTTGTTGGTCACTTATAACTTTTATTGCGAAAATATAATTATTTACTACTATGCCGCCATATTCATCAACTGTTTTATAAGTAATTATATTGTTACTTTTTACATTAATGCAATGAACTGAACTGTTTGCGGTTCCTACCCATAATTCGTCACCGGAAATTGCCATTTTAGTAATAACATTATCTTGACTAATTACGGAAGGAATTTTTATCCTAATAAATCGATTTTTTTTTCTGACATATTTATATAACCCATTTTGTGTACCTACCCAAATATTACTATAAAAATCTTCTGCCAATGAAGTTATGCTATTATTACCAAGCGAGTTTTTACTATTTCCGTCTCTTCTATAAACAAAAAAAGTATATCCGTCAAATTTATTTAAACCGTCATCAGTACCAAACCACATTAATCCAAACTTATCTTGCAAAATGCAAGTAACGTTATTTTGTGAAAGCCCGTTATCAACATTATAGTTTTGGTAAATTCCGGTTTGAGAAAAAACAGAGGTTACCACTAAAAAAACGAAAACAAACAATAACTTTTTCAAAATAACCTCACAAGTTATTTTACTAAACACATTTTATTTATATAAGTATATATTTTATTTTGGTCATCCGTAAAGTTTACTTTTAACAAGTAAATACCGGAACTTAAGGTTTCGGCAGTCCATTCAAAATTATGTAGTCCTTCATTCAATCTGTTCCTAAAAACACTTCCAACTTTTCTTCCGGTTAAATCGTAAATTTCGCAAGCAAGAAACCCGCTTTCCGGAACATATACCGAAAACTTTGTTGAAGGATTAAACGGATTAGGATAATTTTGAGAAACTGAAAATTGAGAAGGTGAAGTCGGCTCATCACTTTTAATTGAAGTTATCGGATATACATCATTTATTGTAAAATCGACCCAAAACACTCCGTAACAATTTGTAATATTTGTAAAAAGAGAATTCCCAATTGTTTTTATGGGATCATTTAGTTTACTCCACCAAGGTTTATCAATAGGGTAACCGAATTGAAAGGCAACCTTATTCGGTTTAAATTTATTACCCCATGCTTTAAATTCCGAAACCATGGCACTTAACGAAGTAAAATCCTGACTATCATCTACAAATAATATATCTCCTCTATAAGTCGGAGGCATCCAGTTTTGACCGTAATGTTTTAAAAATAGTGTATAATTTGAATCAATAGATTTTACCTTTTTTTCCCAACGTTTTGCTTCAATATCTGTTACTTTTAGTCCTCCCGAATTTGACTGAGTATTATACCATTCTACATCAATTCCAAATCCGGCAACACATGAGTGATGTTTATATTTATTTAATACAATATGTATTAAAGTATCAATATTAGCGGCACCCGGTTCAACTTGCAGCCAAACCTTTATTCCTTTTAAGTCAAATAATGTTAAATAAGATTCGTTATAATCACTTCCGATAAAATAAACATACGGATAATTTCCTCCCGGATTTGGAAAGTTAAGCTGAGTATATCCTCCGGAAAGATATAAGCTAACAATCCAAATTGCAGCTGGTGATACATTGCTAAACTTATTACTTATAAACTCTCCTGCATTAGCCCAATAATTAGGATTCGGAAATTGATTATTGGGATAACTTGATAATATTCGGCTTCCTCTAAAACCGGCAATATTTTGACTATTTTCAACCTGAGCACTGATTAACAATACAAAAAAAAGCCACAAAACCGTAATATATTTTTTCATTATTTATCCGTAAATAATAATTCGCCTTTTATATCTCTTTTTATATCTTCACAAAATATACCTTCAAACAGTCTTTCGGGATTTGTTAACCTTACAAACATAACATCTTTAATACTTTTAATATCAACTATTTGATCACCCAAACCGTTTGTCGCTTTTTGGCTGCTAAAATAAACTATATTCGTATCTTTATCTTCGTCTATGTACCACCCTAAAAAAACCGTACTATGGCCGTTACCGTTTTTCCAACTAATATTTACAAAATCACCGGGTCTTGCTTCAGCCGGAAAAACTTGTTTTCCCATTCCGGAGTATTGAGCTAAAGCGAAGTGACTTCCAAATCCGTTGGTATTCCATATACCCCAAAATTTTACATCATCTTCTCTTCTGCTGCCGTCTTTTTCTTGCATCCTCATAATTTCAACCAAACTTTCGGGTAATGAATTATATTTATCCTTAAAAATCAAATTCAATGCCTCAATAAAAACCGAGTAACTTGCGCCGCTGCAATAACTTGTTTTTCTCGGAGCGTCTATTAATTTACTTCCTAAAAGTTTTAAATCGTATCCGATTGGCGATTCCGGCGGATTCGCCTTAATACCTATAAAATATCCTCCTCCGTCAGGGGCGCTTTTTTGAACCGTATCAATAGCTTTAAGAATTTCTAAGTTATAACCGTCGCAATATTTGGAAAAAATTTCAGAGTGTTTTGTATGATGAAAACCATGTTTTAAGTCTTCGCTACTTAAAAACAAATATTTATCTTGCGCATATAAATCTATAATTAAACATAATGACAGTAATACAATTTTTGACAAATATTTCATTATTCCCCCATAACCTTAATTATTAGTCTTTTTTTGCGTTTGCCGTCAAATTCGGCATAGTAAATTTGTTGCCAAGGACCAAAATCAAGCCTTCCGTTTGTAACGGGAACAACAACTTCGTGATGAACAAGTAAACTTTTAAGGTGGGCATCGCCGTTTGTTTCGCCCGTATTGTGATGTTTATAGTTTGGATTAAACGGAACTAATTTTTCCAGCCATTCGTCTATATCCTGAATCAAACCGTATTCTGCATCATTAACGTAAACTCCCGCAGTAATATGCATTGCCGAAACCAATATCATTCCCTCTTTAATGCCGCTTCTTTCCAATACTTTTTCAACGTCACGCGTAATGTTAATATATTCGCGCTTTTTACTCGTATTAAACCACATATACTCGGTAAAAAATTTCATCTTTATTCCTCGTTTTTATTCAACAATTCTTCTTTTAACACTTTTTCGGAAAGTTGGTAATACTCTTCAGTAATGTCTTTTAATCTTTCGGCTAAACTTCTTATTATTTTTTTTACAACATCCGGATTACATTTAATTAACAGGTCTAAGTCAGATTTTAATATTAGTAGAGTACAATTTTCAACAGCTCTAATTGTTGCGGTTCTCGGCATTTTTAATATTACGCTCATTTCACCAATTATTGTCCCTCTTTTATCAAATTCTCTAATTAAGATATTTTTTTTATAAATACCTACTTTTCCTTCTACCAAGATATAAAGATCAAAATTTAATTCTCCTTCATGCGATATTATTTCACCTTTTTGAAATACCTTTTGCATCTTTTCCCTCCGCCTGATTAATTTTGTGAATACTTTAATAAAAATGACTTAATAAACATGTTGATATCACCGTCCATTACAGCTTGTGTGTTGCTTGTCTCTACATCCGTTCTATGGTCTTTAACAAGATTGTAAGGATGAAAAACGTACGAACGAATTTGACTTCCCCACTCTATTTTCATTTTATTTTTTTCTATTTCTTCTTTACCTGCTATTAGTTTTTCTAATTCAACTTGATACAATTTAGACTTTAATAATTTCATTGCATTAACTTTGTTTTGATTCTGCGACCTTTCGCTTTGACAAGCGGCAACAATTCCGGACGGAATATGAGTTAAACGAACAGCAGTTTCAACTTTATTCACATTCTGTCCTCCTTTACCTCCCGATCTGTAAGTATCAACCCTTATATCAGACATATTAATTTCAATTTCAATAGTATCATCAACTTCCGGAATTACCGATACTGCCGCAAAAGAAGTATGTCTTCTTTTATTTGCATCAAACGGAGAAATTCTTACAAGCCTATGTACTCCACCTTCGGCTTTCAAATATCCGTACGCGTATTCCCCTTCCACTTCAATAGTTGCGCTTTTAATACCGGCACCGTCTCCGTCCAAAACATCAAGTATAGTCATTTTAAAATTATTTGCTTCACCCCATCTTAAGTACATTCGCATTATCATTTCAGCCCAATCTTGTGCTTCGGTTCCGCCAGCTCCGCTATGAATTGTAAGTATGCAGTTTTTTGTATCATCTTTTCCGCTAAGCATGCTTTTAAATTCAAGTTCACCAATTAATTCGTCTAATTTCGAAAATTCTGTATTTATCTCATCTTCAAGAGTAATATCTTGTTCTACTTCGGCAAGTTCAATAAAATCTTTAATATCGTTTATTTTAGTATCTAAACCTGTCCATAAAATCACCCAGGTCTCTAAGCTTTTAATTTCTTGCAAAGTTTGTTGAGCAGTTTTTTGATCATTCCAAAAACCGGGTAACTCCGTTTTATTCTTTAACTCAATTATTTGAAGTTCTTTATGTTGTAACTTAAAGATAACCTCGTAAATTTTCACTTCTCAATTTATAATCTTCAAGTAATTTTAATTTTTCTTCAAACATTGTTTACTCCTAATCTATATTTATTTAGTTTTTGCCGCAATTAATTTTACTATTTCTTCAATTTCAGTTTTATCGTCAATATCTATTTTTATTAAATCTTTTTGAGCATTAAACCATGTAAATTGCCTTTTGGCGTATCTTCTTGTGTTTCGTTTAATTAATTCAATTGCTTTTTCAATATTTATATTTCCGTCAAGATAATCAAAAATCTCTTTATATCCCACTGTATTTAATGCATTTAAACTTCTATCAAAACCTAAAGATAACACTTTTTTAACTTCATCCACAAGACCCGATTCAATCATTTTGTCAACTCTTTTTTCAATCCTATTATAAAGCATATCACGCTTATAGTTTAGCATGAACTGTATAAATTTAATTTCATCATTCCTTTTATATTCTTTTTGTAAATTACTTATTGTATTACCGGTCAAATAAAATACTTCTAATGCACGTATAATTCTTTTATGATTTGAAGGAAGCATTTTTAAGGCACTTTCGGGATCAATTATTTTCAGCTCGTTTAATAAAGCATCAGCACCCAATTCGTTCATACGCTTTTTCAATAGTTCTCTTAATTTCTCGTCCGTCTCGGCTCCTTCAAAAATACCTTCGGTCACAGCTTTTATATATAATCCGCTCCCCCCTACAATTATGGGAATTTTATTCAACCTAAATAATTCATCAATAATTTTTAACGAATCTTGTTCAAATAAACTAACGTTATAGTCTTTATTAGGCTCCAAAAAATCAATTAAATGATGTTTAACAATTGCTCGTTCTTCTTCAGTCGGTTTTGCCGTACCTATGTCTAAATATTTATATATCTGTCTGCTATCAGCAGAAATTATTTCACCGTTTAGTTTTTTAGCAAGTTTTATTCCTATAGCCGTTTTACCGCTACAAGTAGGTCCCATAATAACAATTACTTGTCTTCCCATCCGTCCATACCAATCAAAGGAACAAACTTAAAATTAGGCATTTTTTTTAATTTAAAATCTTTTTCGCTAATTTTTGTAATTATATGCATTTCCTGATTTTCTCTATCCCCAATCGGCATTATCAACTTTCCGCCAATTTCAAGTTGTTTAAAAAGATTTTTATTAATGGAAGGAGCTCCGGCAGTTACAATAATACCGTTAAACGGAGCATAATCGGGCCAACCTAACGAACCGTCTCCCCATTTTGCAGCAATTCGCAAATTTAATCTTTCAAATAGTTTCATAGTTTCGGTATATAAATCGTACTGCCTTTCAATCGAAAAAACGCGTGCGCCAAGCTCGTACAAAATTGCTGCCTGGTAGCCGCTACCCGTACCAATCTCTAAAATCTTATCTCCTTTATTAACACTCAGTGCTTCCGTCATTACCGCGACGGTATATGGTTGGGATATTGTTTGACCACACCCGATAGGCAATGCATTATCTTCATAAGCATGAATTTTCATCGGTTCAATACAAAATTCCTTTCTATCTACCGTAAACATGGCTTTTAAAACTTTTTCGTCTGTAATTCCTTTTTTACGCAGTTTTTCTATCAGCAATTCTCGATAATAAGTACTCATTATTTTGCACATTTTTTTTAATTTAAACCATAAAGATAAAAATTAATTTTATTAAATTAGAATATGAATTTTAAATTAATAGGATTTATATGGTTGAAGCTTTATTAGGTGCCTTAATGATTATGGCAATGCGTATTTGTGATGTTACTGTCGGAACATTTCGTATTATTTTAGTTAATCAAGGTAAAAAATACTTAGCTGCATCTGCCGGTTTTATTGAAGTATTAATATGGATTTTTGCAATGCGATATATTGTTGACCATATGGACATAACTATTAACTTAATTGGTTACTCTTTAGGGTTCGCTTTAGGCAATATTTTAGGAATTACCGTTGAAGAAAAAATCGCACTCGGCTTTGTGCAATTAAATATAATAAGTAAGTATTATACTGATAAAATTGTTGATACTTTACGCCTTTCAAATTTTGGCGTAACTATTATTCCCGGGGAAGGGGGAACGGGCGGTGTAGCTATTATATTTTTAATAATACGAAGAAAAGACTTTAAAAAAGTTATGGGAATTGTCGAATCAATTGATAACGAAGCATTTGTAACAGTGCACCATAGCAGACCATACAGAGGGTTTATACACGGCAGTAGAAAATAAATTTCGGATATTTCATTTTTTTGCTTGCTTTTCGCTTTTTTTGTTATTATTTTAGAAGTCCTAAATATGATATTTAATGTCATGCGGGAATAGCTCAGTTGGTAGAGCGCAACCTTGCCAAGGTTGATGTCGCGGG
>CALGLM010000126.1 GCA_937930275.1 uncultured Ignavibacteria bacterium | reverse complement strand
ACTTTAACAAGATTATAAATTCTTCCAAGCTCAAGGTAACCTTGTAACCTTAATTTCATTAACGTTGTTACTTCTTGTCCTTTACTCAACAAAATAACACCATTTTTATCAACCACGTCCAAGTCTAAAATCATACCGGGTTGCAATTCCGAAATTCGCAAAAAGTCTTGAACTATTTTTTTGTTTTTGTTCGCAAGTTCTTTAATTTCTAATTCTTGTCTGCTTTCTTCTTCTTTTCTTTTTCCTTCTAAAAAATTATCAACTTCAATAGCCTTATTTAATATTTTTGCAATAGTTAGCGTATCTTCCGAAATATCGCCGCTTGCTTGCAAATTAAGTTCTTTTATTTTTTTATTTTGTAACGATATAGCTAACGATACATCTTCCAAACGGGGAATATTACTAAGCAATTTTTGACTAATTTCTGGATGCAATAAATAAAGTTTCATTTCTGTGGGCGTTAAAGTATTCCCCTTTTGAATTTTTTCTAACACGTCACTCGGTAAGGAAATAAGCCCAATTTGCGATAATAATGCCGCCAATTCAATTTTTGTCGCAAGTGTTTCGGAATAGCTTTGAGATAACTTTCGTACAATATCCCTTAACCTCATTGATTTTGAAAATGCAAACGGACTTGCAACTTCTAATATTTCAATTAGTAATTTTATTGTTCCGCGCAGTGTTTGCTGAAATAATTCTCTTTCGCTAATAACTAAATTATATTGCTTAATACCTTCGTCAATTGCTTCACTTAAAAGTTCGGAAGGGCACGGCTTTGTTAAAAAGCGAAAAATTCGTCCCTCGTTTATAGCTTTTATTGATGCTTCAATATCTGCATATCCGGTCAACATCATCCTTACCGCATCCGGAATTATTGTCTTTAATGATGATAACAATTCATTACCGTCCATTTCCGGCATTTTATAATCGGAAACAACTACCGCTATATCTTTATTGCTTTTGGCTAATTCTATAGCTTCTTTTCCGCTTACGGCAAACAACATTTCATATTTCTTATGTAAAAGTCTTTTTAATCCGTTTAATATATTAACATCATCATCAACAAGTAATATCTTATTCATCTCAATTCCTAATTAATTGGCAAATTTATCTCAAAAGATGTACCGAAAGTATATTTAGAATCAACGTCAATTTTTCCGTTATGTTTATTTACAATTATATCGTACGATATAGCTAATCCCTGTCCCGTCCCTTTCCCCACTTCTTTAGTCGTAAAAAACATGTCGAAAATTTTATTTATATTTTCTTGTTTTATTCCGATACCGTCATCCTTCATTTTTATTACAACATTATCTTCTGTTGAGTAAGTTTCTATAAAGATATGACCTTTTGTCCTAATCCCCATTTTAATTGATTCGTCAATAGCTTGAGCGGAGTTTACAATCATATTTAATAATACTTGATTAATTTCCTGAGCATTGCAGATTACTAAAGGTAAATTTTTATCAAGTTTCATTTCAAGTTCTGCAAAATATTTCCAAGCATTTTTACTTATTGTTGTAGTAACTTCTACACAATTGTTAATGTTTGTTAATACTTTAGTAGTTTGCCCCGGATGAGAAAAATCTTTCATTACTTTAATAATGTTAATAACTCTCTCAATTCCTGTTTGTGACTGTGAGGTTGCACTAATTCCTTCTTCTAAATAAAAGTGTAAATCTTTTTCGGTTAGTAATTTCCTAATATATTCAAGGGGTACATTCCCAGATACCGAATAATTATTATTAACAAGCTCGTTAACAAACTGAGAAAAATATCCGAGACTTTCTGCTAAAAACCTATTATTATCATTTATATATTGCATCGGTGTATTAATTTCGTGTGCTATACCGGCTGATAATTGTCCAATTGCTTCCATTTTTTGAGAAAAAGCAACTTTTTTTTCAGTATTAATTTTTTCGGTTATATCCCAAAATATATAAATATATCCGTCGTTTTCGCCTGCCGCATTTGCAATTTCCGTAATACTAATGCTAATTATCTTTATTTCCCCGTTATCCATTAATAATTTAAATGAATCTGTTCCTATTTTAAAAGAAGTAATAAATTTATAAAATCTAAATGCTTCTTCTTTATTTTCCTTTTCCGTATTTTGAATAAATAAAGAAGCAAAATAACGCATGTTTTTACCTAAGATTGCACTTTTTTCTTTCCCTAACATATTAAATACGGCATCGTTAGCGTGCACAATTACTTCATGTTTGTTTGTAGTTATTACTCCGTCAATAATATTTTTTAGAATTGTTTCTAACTCTTCTTTTTCTCTTTTAATTAGTTTTATGTTTTTATTTCTTATCAATAAATTAACAAAATTATCGCTAATAGACTTTAGTTTTGCTATTGTAATATTAAATTCCTCGAACCTATTATTATTTCCCTCTGCACCAATATATCCTATTAATGCGTCATTAACAACAAGAGGCATTAATAATAAAAAACTTACGTCATAATTTATTAAATCATTTTTTAATATTCTACTTTCTTGCAACAACTTTTCATCATCATTTTTAATAAGTACAATATTCTTTTCTCTTAGAAGCTTGTTTATTTTTAAATTTGCAATCACATTGTTATTTTCCAAAAATGTTTTATTCTGCATTTTATCATCTTTATACCATCCTTGTGATAACTGAATTCTATTCCCCTTCTTTAAAAATAAACCGGTAAAAGAAACTTTTAAATACTTTCCTATTTCTTCAAGGTTTTTACTAAACACTTCATTTATATTTTCTATGCTCCCGGTCAAATAGTTTTTATTTAAGTTGGAAATTATTGTTTCAAAACTTAGGTAGTTTTTTAATTCGTCTTCAATCATTCTTCGTTTACTTACATCACGGAATATGCTTAAAACATAAGGAACGTCTTTTATGTAAATCACTTTATTTAATGCTTCTAACCATATTTTTTTACCGTTCCAAAGATTTACATAGTCTTCCGAGTGCTCTCTAATTTCATTCTTTTGAAATCTTTGTTTAAATTTTTCGTAAATATGCGTTTTTGGTTCGGAATAAACAATCGTAAATAATTTACCTAACAATTCTTCTCTTTTCTTTTCCACTAACAAACAATAGGAATCGTTTACTAAATTTATATTTCCATTTTTATCAACAAGTCTAAATCCGTCTAACGAGTTTTCCCACAAACTTCTAAAAAGTAATTCTGCTTCTTTAGTTTTATTTTCGTTAATAATTAGTTTTTGGTATATTTCTCTTTCTTCGGTAATATCATTAAAAACACCTACTTTTCCTCCATATTTCATCGTTTCCGTTAAATATGGTGATTTTATTAAAATATATACTCTTTTGTTTTCGTTAGTATTTTTAATTATTTTTTCTTCAAATACTACTTTTAAATTATTCTCTTTTTCTTCCTCAATTTTACAAATATCAATAATTTTTTTCGATTTTTTATTTGAAATAAGTATATGCCTCGGAGTTTGAATTAATTTTTCAAACGCCATATTACAGTTCGCCAACTCGCCTTTTTCGTTTTCAAAAAAAACAGGCATCGGTATTGCGTCTAAAATCATTTGTGTTGAAGCAATATTTGTACTTTTTTCAACCTCGTGAAAAATAAACAAATAAAATATTCCCCCTCCTTCAATATTTTGCTTACTTGCATCACAAATAAATTTAGATTCTATCCCTTTTAATTTTACTTTTATTCTATTTTTTGCTTTTCTCTTTAAATTTTTAACACAATCTGCTTTTTCTCTTATTTCAAATATTTCTGATATATGCATTCCTTCAATCGTTTTTTTTCTTCCGATTATTTTTTTAAGTCCTTTACTATAAAAAATAATTCTAAAATCAACATCTGTTATTAAAAATATTGAGTCGGTCTGCTTCAAAATTTCATAAATTAATAAATCATTTTTTTTCATTTAAATATTTTCATCAATTTTATTTAACAAGTCCAGCTTTGCAAAGGGTTTTTGCAAATAACCGGTTAACCCTAAATTTCTTAGATCTTCTGTTTCATAATCAAATTGGTATGCCGTTACCAAAATAATCGGTTTATTCACAAATAATTGTTCTTCTTTCAATATTTTGGCAAAAGTAATACCGTCCATTGGTTGCTGTAAATTAATATCAAGAAGTATTAAATCATAATTATTAGCTTTTATCTTGGATAAAGCTTCTTCAATATTTAATGCATAATCTACAAAATACTTATTACCGCACATTTTTTTAACAATATTTACGGACATAATTAAATCTTCGACATATAAAATTTTTTTTAATTCTTCCATAATATTTCTCGCCGCCTTATAGTGTATAAATTACGATTATTTAGCTTAATATAATTGTTTTCTTTATTTAATGCAACGGAGTGTGTTTATATAAGATATTTAATATTATAATTACTTAAATTAATTAGTAATAATTAAATTGTTAGTTTTTATTTGATGATTTGGCAAATTATAACATGTATTAAACCAATTAATTTTTTGCCCAAACTTTCTTAACATGTAAATTTTCTAAAAATACTCGTCACTTAACTGTTTATAAAGATTCCGATTAAATCAATTTGAAAGATTTAGCGTCTATTATTCCCCTCCTTAAATTTATAAGGAGGGGATTTCTTTTCTTTTTATTTCTATTTTTTTGGATTTTAACCCAATATTTATTATTAGTTTATCTATCTCACTAAATTCATTTTTTTAACTAAGCTTTTTCCTTCTAATATTAATTGATAAAAATATACACCGCTGGAATTATTTT
>CALGLM010000125.1 GCA_937930275.1 uncultured Ignavibacteria bacterium | reverse complement strand
AATATATTCTTTTTATATTCATCTCTAAAAATATTATCGCTATTACCGTTATAATTTATAACAGGTATATTTTGTAATTGCAAAACGGTATTTATTGTATTTATTCTATCAATAGGGTCTGGGTGAGTAGATAAAAATACTTCTATTTTGCTGCTTTTACCTGTTATTAAATTATCTGCCTGCATTTTTTCAAAAAAGAATTTAACTGCACCCGGGTAATACCTTGTGCCCCTTAAATATTCAACACTGCTTGCGTCCGCTTCGTCTTCGTTTGCTCGACTGTTTGCTAAAAATGCTGCACCTACAAACAAGTTAGAAACAATTTCCGAAAGCTGGCTTGGATTTTTACCCAATATTAAGCTCACCAATATCGAAGCTCCGTAATACTGTGTCATTCGTTTTGTAGCGTGGCGTTTTTCCGCATGTGCAATTTCGTGGGCAATTACACCCGCTAATGCAGCTTCACTATCTAAGTATTTTAATAAACCTGTATAAACATAAATATTTCCGCCGGGTAATGCAAAAGCGTTCATTACATCGGGTCTATCGATTATTTCGATATTGTACTTAAATACATTTTTCTTTTTTACTAATGGCGAATTTAATATATGCTGAAAAATTCTTTCGTTAATATATTGCTTTAGTGAAGGGTCCCCCTTGTAAATAGGATACTCTTTAGGATTTGCATTCATTTCTGCAACTACCTGCTGTCCCAACTGTACATCATCCTGATCGGTAAATATGTTGGCATTTTGTACAACATTACAGGAGATTGAAAAAACAGATATTATTAAAACAAAAAAGTAAGTCTTCATTCTTTTCATTTTACACCCTATTTAATGTTTGGTATTTTACTATAAATTTAACAACTTTATTTTTATTTTAGTTCTATAAAAGCAGACATCAGACATCAGATATCAGATATTAGATTTTAGTCTATCGTCTATCATCTATAGTCTAACATCTATAGTCTATCGTCTAAAGTCAATAGAAGAAATATCCCAAAACTTACCGAAAAACGTTTTTAACTTTTCTAATACCGATTCTTTCTTTTTAGTACGTTCGCCGGACGGAGTAAACATTGATACCGGAGGTAAGATTTTACCTATTGCCGTGCCTGTGGATTGTATAAATCCGTCTCTAAATGCGTTTTCTATAAATTTGAATGTCTCTTCTCGGTTTAATTTTTCTTCAGTTATTATACTTTCCAACTCTTCTACTTTTGCCGAGTTAACAAACTCCTGCCAAAAATCATCTATATCTGCGTTTGGAGTTAACGATTGTATAAACTGCTCTATAAGTTCTTTTTTATTCCTTAGTTCTAAGCTGCTATCTATTGCTTTGTTTATGCTTATTAATATTTCTTTATCTTTTTGGTGGCTTTCGTGATATTTACGTATTAATGCTAAAATAAAATCGATATTTATTTCAACCTGCTTTATTAATTCCATTTCAAAAACTATATCGTCATTTACATTTTCGGCATCGCTTGTTATGGGGCGGAATTCTTTATACAAATTAATGTACATACTGTGGTAATCTTGTACGTCTCTTTCGGATAGTATTTCATGCCCTATAAATTCGTCAAAAGTTGATAGTATGTTTTTAACTTTTAATATTGTGCCGTATAGTTTTATAAATTCTTTTTTATTTTGCTCGCCGGTTATTGTTTCGCCTACGGGGAATTTATATTGCAATTCGTCTATAAGAAATTTATATCCTTTTACGTCATCATATCCGTAATAATAATCTTTATACGATTTTAACAGCACTACACCGTTTGCTTCTTTATCCCCAAATAACGCAATACTTTTATTAGTTGCTTCTTCCAAGTTTCTAAAACAAACTATATTGCCGAATGTTTTTACCGAGTTTAGTATTCTGTTGGTTCTTGAATATGCTTGCAATAGCCCGTGTAAACGTAAGTTTTTATCTACCCAAAGTGTGTTTAATGTTGTTGCGTCAAAACCCGTTAAAAACATATTTACCACAATTACAAGGTCTATTTCTCTATCTTTTATCCTTTGCGATACGTCTTTGTAATAGTTTTGAAATTTATCTGCGGAAGTATCGTAATTTGTGCTAAATATTTTGTTGTAGTCTTTTATTGCCAAGTCTAAAAAGTCCCTTGAACTTTGGTCTAATTTGCTTGTATCTTCTAAATTTTCATCTTCCAAAATTCCTTCTATTTCGGGGTCGTCTTCGTTTACGCCAAAGCTGTAAATTGTGGCAATTTTTAATTGTTTATCACTTGGTAAAACCGATATTTGTTTTTTAAATTCCGCATAATATTTTTTTGCTACATCAATTGAAGCTACCGCAAATATTGAATTAAACCCCGCAAGTCTGCGATTTTTTAATTCATAAAAGCTGTTTCGTTTGGTCTTTTGGTCAAAGTGTTCTAATATATATTTAACAATATTACTAATTCGTTCTGGGGCAGATAAAGCTTTTTCTCTGTCTATATCTCTAACTTTTGTATCTTCAATGTTTTCCTGTTCTTTCATGGTGCTTATATAATCAATGCGGAAAGGAAGAACATTTTTATCCGTAATTGCGTCAACTATTGTATAAGTGTGTAGCTTTTTGCCAAATGCCTGTTCGGTAGTTCTTAAATCTGCCTTAAATGCAGCATTGGAATTAATTGCAAAAATAGGTGTTCCCGTAAAGCCGAATATATGATATTTCTTAAAGTTTTTAATTATTGCCGTATGCATATCGCCAAACTGCGAGCGGTGACATTCGTCAAATATTATAACAATGTGCTGCGAATAAGCGGGTAAAGTTTTGTACTTTTTAATTAATACAGAAAGCTTTTGTATTGTAGTTATTATTATTCTCGAATCCGAATCTTCAAGCTGTTTTTTTAATACTGCCGTATTTGTATTACTGTTTGCCGCCCCTTTTTCAAACTTATCGTATTCTTTCATCGTTTGATAATCAAGGTCTTTTCTATCCACAACAAACAACACTTTATCAATAAACGGCAGTTTACTTGTTAGCTGTGCAGTTTTAAATGATGTAAGCGTTTTACCGCTTCCGGTTGTATGCCAAACATAACCCCCGCCTTCAATTGTCCCATATTTTTTATATGTGTTTGTTATTTTTATTCTTTCAAGTATTCTTTCGGTTGCAACTATTTGATAAGGTCGCATAACAAGTAAAAATCTATCCGATGTAAACACACAATATTTGGTAAGTATATTTAACAATGTATGTTTTGCAAAAAAGGTTCTGCAAAAATCCGTTAAATCGGTTATCGGTTTGTTTTGGGAATCTGCCCACCAAGATGTAAATTCAAAACTGTTGCTTGTGCGTTTCCCTTTTTTTGCTCCGCTTCCCGTATTTTCTTTTATATGGGTAAACCGTGTTGTGTTGCTGTAATACTTTGTATATGTACCGTTAGATATTACAAATATTTGCACGTATTCAAATAATCCGCTGCCTGACCAAAAAGATTCTTGGCTGTAACGATTTATTTGATTAAATGCTTCTTTAATATCTATACCCCGTTTTTTCAACTCCACATGTACCAAAGGCAGACCATTTACCAATATGGTAACGTCATATCTGTTTAGTCGGTTTCCGCTGTTGGTTGTGTATTGGTTAATTACCTGTAGTTTGTTGTTGTGTATATTATTTTTATCAATTAAATATATATTTTTTGTAGTATTGTTATCACAATTTAATAATTGAATATGGTCTTCTTGTATTATTGCGGTCTTTTCTTCAATCCCCGTGTTTTGGTTGGCAATTTTATCCTTAAAAAATCTTTCCCACTCATTATCGGTAAACTTATAATCGTTTAATAATTCCAGCTGTCTGCGTAAGTTGGTAATTAAATCCTCTTCGGTTTTTATATTTAAATAACTATATGCCTGTTGTTTTAACTGTTCAATAAAAGCTTTTTCAAGGTCGGCTTCCGATTGGTAAACATTTTCTTTTTTATTATTAGATTGGTATTCCGTTACAACCGTAGTATCCGAACTTTCGGCAACCACTTTATAACTACTCATTATTAATCTCCTTAAAACTTAATAACTTATTTCTGTAGTATTCGTATTGTTTTTGTCTTGCTTCAATTTCTGCCGGTATGCCTATAGATAAATCGTTAACCAAAGTATCAAATTTATCTAATATTTCCACTATTCGTTGTT
>CALGLM010000124.1 GCA_937930275.1 uncultured Ignavibacteria bacterium | reverse complement strand
CAATTCCTAAAGTTTCAAGGGCAGAGATAAACGAATGCGGTTTTGCTATACCGCAAATTACCAAACTAACTTGACCGATAAAATCCTTTGTTTCATACTTGGCATGAGTTTTTACGTCAACAAAATAATTTGCTTTGTAACCGGCATAAAAAACCGGAACATTGCCAAAATATTTTGTAATGTTTTTGTTAATGTTTTTTGGTTGTGAAAATTTTCTATTTATAATTATCATATCTGCTCTTTTGGATTGATTAAACGGCTCCCGCAATAATCCTATAGGCAATAACTTTTGTTGATATTTTTTATTATCCCCTAAAAAACGCTGATCGTAAAGCAAAATATTTAGATCTCTGTGTATCCATCTATGCTGATATGCGTCATCCAATATTATTACATCCGGGTAGTCGTTTTCAATAATTTTTTTAGCACCTTCAAATCGGTTCTCACAAACTGCGGCAATAGTATTACACTCTTCGGCAACAAGCACTATTTCATCACCCGCTGTTTCGGCTGTTTCAAAAACTTGGCTTCCGTCACTTACATAAAGATAGCCTTTACTTTTTCTTCTGTAGCCACGACTTAATACCGCCGTTTTTTTACCGATCGACTGTAAAAGTTTAGTTAGGTAAATAACAGTCGGAGTTTTACCCGAACCTCCCACACTAATATTCCCCACACTAATTACTTTACACTTTACCTTTCCTGCTTTAAAAATTCCTTTGTCAAAAAATATATTTCTAATTTTAATAACAAGCAAATATATTAATGACACGGGATAAAAAAGCAACTGCGTAAAGTTCATTTTTATTCAATATTCCAAAGATTGTAATTCATTCAATTTATCTCGACACTCCGTTATTATTTCCGAAGTTTCGTTATAGCTTATATCATTTTTTATAAGTATCGGTTCCGAATAGTTTAATACAATTTTAGAAAAAGGTTTCGGAATTTCAAACTTATCCCAGCTTTTATTAAAGCGGTACAAATTTTTATTTTTTACACCTACTAATATAAGGGGTAAATTGCTTTTTTTTGCAATAATTACGGCTCCGGCTTTAAATTCTTTTTCGGGACCTTTCGGTCCATCCGGTGTTATCGCTATCGAAAAATTATTATTTGCTTTTTCGATTAAAATATCTAACGATTCTTTTCCGCTTTTATTGCTACTGCCTCGCTGTAAAATATATCCCCACTTATGCAATATTTTACTTAATATTTCCCCATCTTTACTCGGGCTTACTAATGCAACTATATTTTTGTTTCTGTGTTCATACCAGCTGGCAAGCATTGTACCGTGCCAAAACGCTAACACAAATGCATTTTTACCTTCAATTAATTCTTCGGTTTTTTTAGGAATATTACTTTTAATTCTATATGTTTTACATACAATATTAATTATTGAATATAAAAATAAATTTCCCGCAATTTGCAATATTTTTTTTTGTAGTTCTCTAATTTTCATTAATTGTTTCAAAAACTAAACGGGCAGCTTTTTCTGAAGCACCCAAATTACCCAGTCTGTTTTTTAACTGTTTTAGTTCGTTTTTTAAATTGTTAATTTTATTAACATCCTCTAAATATTCCGAAACCATACTAACAATTATATTACTATTTACGTCGTGTTGTATTAATTCCGTTACAACTTTTTTACCGGCAACAATATTTGCTAAAGCTATACTGTTAATTTTAATTAAAGCCTTACCCAATCTGTATGTTAATATATTGGTTTTATATACAACAACAAAAGGGAGTTCAAATAAAGCTGCTTCTAATGTGGAAGTACCCGATTTAATAATGCCGAACGAAGAATATTTAAGCAGTTCGTAAGTGTGTCCTTTTATTAGCGTAACTTCATTTAAATCAAAATCATCAAATATATTTTCTTCAATATTAGACGAACAGGCAACAACCGTTTGCAAATTATACTTATTACAAATTTGTTTTGCAGCTTTAAGCGTTTCGGGTAATATTTTTTCAATTTCCTGATGTCTGCTACCCGGTAACACAAGTAATATTTTTTTATTCTTGTCTAAATTAAATTTATCATAAAATAATTCCTCATCAATAAAATTGTATTTATTAATTCTATCTAACAGAGGATGTCCCACAAATACGGCATTAACATTATGCTTTAAGTAAAACTCCTCTTCAAAGGGGAATAATACAAGCATTAAATCAACAAGTTTTTTTATTTTGGAAATTCTTCCTTCACCCCAAGCCCAAATTTGCGGAGAAATATAATAGATAATCTTAATGTTTAGGTTTTTAACTGCTTTTGCAAAATTTAAATTAAATCCGGGATAATCTACAAGTATAACGGTTTTTATTCCCTCTTTTTTTATAAGTTCAATTAAAACTTTACGAACCTTTCTAATAAACGGCAAGTGTTTTATTATTTCGACAAAGCCTAAAAATGCCATACTGTTAATATGATAACTATGCACTAATCCGGCTTTTATCATATTATCACCGCCTACGCCGTAAAACTTGGCTGATTGGTCAATTTTCAAATATTCTTGCATTAAAGCAGCGGCATGTAAATCACCCGATGCTTCTCCGGCAATAATCAATATTTTATTTTGCAATATAATTTTTAATAATAAATGGAACAACAATTATTAATAGAACAGCAGTTATAGCTTGTAAAGTTCTTCTTTCGCTTTTTAACCCTGCTTTTAAATTATAAGATGGCTGCGGTAAACTTAAATCAGTATATTTTTTAGGTGAAGGTATTAACCTTGGTACAGATTTTCTAAACCTTTCGTAACTACTTCCAAAAGCTTTTACTAAATAACCCTCTTCTTCGTTTATTATTATTCTGTATTGTAAATAAAAAAACAAAAAAGCTACAATTACAAGATACGGAAATAACGCATTAGACATTACGCCTATGCCCGAGTAAAGTAAAATATTACCCAAGTATAACGGATTGCGAACAAATGCATAAGGACCACTTACTACCAAATACGTTCCGCCTACCGGACCGGTAGTTCTTGTTTCGCTACCTGCATACGATACTCCCCAAAGTCTAAAAAACTCGCCTAATATAACCATAACAAGACCCAATAATATAGTCTGTAAAGTAGGTTGCTGAAATATTACCATTAACAACAAAAATGGAATAGGCGTATAACTGCGATACTTAAATATATCGGATGAAAATCTACTCATATAATTATCCTTGAATATATACTTCGTTTCTTTTTAACGAAGCCTGAAATCGTTTTTTTAATCTTTTTTTATTTTTAAGTAAAGTTAATTTATCAATAACATCGGTAAAATTTGCAAAAGGCGAAAATGTAATTCTGTTTTTTTCACAATACTTTAGCAACGATTTTTTTGCAAAAATCAAGTCACAAAACTGAGCGGGACAAGTATCCGAAAGTCCGTCACCAATGTAAATATTATATTCTAAATCACCGCTATTATTTATAATATGGTTTCTTTTACAATTAGCACAAATTTTGCACTCTTCGTCAGGATAAGGAAAGTGGGGAATAATATTTTCGCCTTCAACAATCATTTTGTTGCTAAACACTTTTAAGTTGCTTAGTCCTTCTCTTTCCAAAATATGATTTATATAAATATCAAACCCGTCACTTACAATAAAAATATCAATATCATTTGTTTTGCAATAGTTAACAAAATTCTTAAAAGTTGAATCAATACTAATAGTGTCTATAAAATTATAAAACACTTGAATATTAAAATTTTTAACAGACTTGCACATTTGTTGCCAGCTTTCAAACGAGCTAATTTCTCTATTAAGCCAGCGGTCAATAACTTCTTTTACTGTATCAAGTTCGCCAAATTTAATAAACATCGCCTCGCCTACATCTTGTGTAGTAATAGTGCCGTCAAAATCGACAAACACATTAAACTTTGTATCCGAGGTTACTTGATCAAGATGCAACATTTATTTCTTCGTTAAATTGAACACCTACTAATTTAGAAATTCCCTCTTCCTGCATTGTAACGCCGTACATATTTTCGGCAGCTTCCATCGAACGTTTATTGTGAGTAACTAAAATAAATTGTGTATTAATACTAAACTCTTTAATAAGTTTAGTGAATCTATCTACGTTTGCGTCATCTAAAGGAGCGTCAACTTCATCTAAAATACAAAACGGACTTGGTTTAACAAGATAAATTGCAAATAATAACGCTGTTGCCGTTAGCGTTTTTTCTCCTCCCGAAAGAAGTTCAATAGTAGTAGGTCTTTTCCCTTTTGGTTTTGCCATTATCTCTATTTTTCCTTCTAAAGGGTCAACACCTTCTTCCAAAGTTAAATCGGCTTCGTCACCCGGATTGAATAACGTTTGGAAAATTTTCTTAAAGTTTTCTCGTATCTGCTCAAAAACTTCGGCAAATAAATTTTGAGCCGTTTCGTTTATCTCTTCAATAGTTTTTACTAAATCTTTTTCGCTATCAATTAAATCGTTACGTTGTTTATTTAAGAACTCAAGTCTATCTCTTTCTTCTTCATATTCGCTATAAGCAAGTAAGTTAACCGGACCAATACTCTTTAACCTGTTTTTTAATTGCTGAACTTCCAAACTTGTTTCTTTTATATTAAAAGTATCACCGTCTTCATATTCTTTAACTACTAAATCTTGATTATAC
>CALGLM010000123.1 GCA_937930275.1 uncultured Ignavibacteria bacterium | reverse complement strand
CTACACGGTTCTGCTACTCCGGGTGTGTAAGCTAATGATAAATCTCGAGACGTAAAGCACGGTTTAGAAGGAATTACTTCAATTTTCCCTTTTCTGCCTTCGCTATGGTATAGCAAGGCTTCTTCTTTTGTAACACTCATATTTTGCACCTTTTTTATTTTTAATATGACAAGTTATATTATTAATATTTTTATAAATTTACAACTATTATTTTCATTAATAAATTTAATTTATTAAATTTTTATAGGCATAAACAAAAAAAGCTCCGAAAACGGAGCTTTTTTAGAGTTTATTTATTCTATACTTTCATAATTTCTTTTTCTTTAACAACTACCATATCATCTATTTTTTTAATAAAATCATTTGTCATCTTTTGAATATCGTCTTCCAAATGCTTTCTGTCATCTTCTGTAATTTTTTTATCTTTTTCATTCTTCTTTATATGTTCGTTAGCATCACGTCTAATGTTTCTAACGGCAATTTTACTATCTTCGGAAAACTTTTTAACAAGTTTTACCATTTCTTTACGTCTTTCTTCTGTTAACGGAGGAATAGGAACTTTTATATTTGTACCGTCACTTCTTGGGTTTAATCCTAAATCGGCAGACATAATCGCTTTTTCAATTGCCGAAACTACACCTTTATCCCAAGGTGTTATTGCTAAAGTATGTGCATCCAAAACAGAAACGTTTGCCATTTTTGATAATGGTGTAAGATTACCGTAATATTCAACTTTAACTCCGTCAAGTAACGCAGTAGTGGCTTTTCCGGTTCTTACTTTTGCTATTTCTAACGCAAAAGCATCAATCGATTTTTGCATTTTCTCTTTTGCTTCTTTTACCGTCTGATCCATAATTACCTCTAATTTGTTCTATATTAAGTTATTTTCTTACTTGTGTACCAATATTTTCGCCGACTAATAATTTAAGTAAATTATCTTCAACATCCATATTAAATACAATAATCGGTAAATCATTTTCTTTACATAAACTAATTGCCGTTAAATCCATTACACGCAAATTATTAGCTAAAATATCAGAGTAGGTTATGCTATCATAAAATAATGCATCAGGATTTTTTTCCGGATCGCTATCGTAAACACCGTTAACACGAGTTCCTTTTAATATCGCATCTGCACCAATTTCAACAGCTCTTAACGAAGCAGCCGTATCCGTACTAAAATAGGGATGACCGGTACCGGCTCCAAAAATAACAATTCTATTTTTCTCAAGATGTCTTACTGCTCTTCTTCTTATAACCGGTTCGGCTATTTGCTCCATTTTTATTGCGCTCATTAATCTGGTAAACATGCCTTCTTTTTCCAAAGCATTTTGTAAGGCAAGAGAATTAATCATAGTTGCAAGCATACCCATTTGGTCGCCGGTTACCCTGTCAATCCCTTGTTCTTCTGCGCTTAATCCTCTAAAAATATTTCCGCCGCCTATAACAATTCCTATTTCTGCACCTAAATCATGAACTTTTTTAATCTCTTTTGCATAAAATTTTAATACTTGGGGATCAATACCGCTCCCCTTTTTTCCCATTAATGATTCACCGCTAAGTTTTAATAAAATTCTTTTAAATTTCAATTCAGCCATAAACAATCCGATTTTTAAATAATTTATATTTTAAGATAATATTTTTTTAATTTATATAAAATTATATTTTTTACAGGCGGGCAAAAAAAAAGGTCTTACAAATGTAAGACCTTTAACTAAAAACAAAAACTATTTTTTAGCATCGCTTAAATGATATCTGTAAAATTTAACCAATTTTACTTCGGTACCATATTTTTTATTGAAGTCACTTACTAAATCTTTAATTTTTTTAGTATTATCTTTTACATAAACTTGTTCAAACAAGCAGTTTTCTTCAAAATATTTTTCTAATTTACCGGTTGCAATTCTTTCTAAAATATTTTCCGGTTTACCTTCTTTACGAGCTAAATCTTTATAAATTTCAATTTCTTTATTTAAAGTATCTGTAGGTACTTCTTCACGATAAAGAACTAACGGATTCATTGATGCAACCTGCATAGCAACGTTGCGTAATAAAGTTTTAAGTTCTTCGGCGTCACCATTACCTAAGTTATCGGCACGTACAATAATAGCAAGTTTGCTACCATGGTGAACGTATTCGTTAACACAACCGTTATCGGTTGATTCAATCACAAATCTTGAAACTTCAATTTTTTCACCAATTTTACCAATTAAATCTTGTAAATTATTGGCTAAATTATCAAAACTTAAAAGTTCTTCAAGGTTTTTTGGTTCTTTAGTAGTAAGTGTTTCTAAAACAGAATTAGCAAAATTTAAGAAATCGGTACTTTTTGCAACAAAATCTGTTTCGCAATTAACTTCAACCATATAAGCTTTTTTAAAGTCATCCGTAACCTTAGTAAGAACAATACCTTCATTTGCAGATCTATCTGCACGTTTAGCGGCAACGGCAGCACCTTTTTTACGTAATATTTCAATTGCTTTTTCAAAATCGCCGTCAGCTTCTGTTAAAGCTTTCTTGCAATCCATCATTCCGGCGCCGGTTTTTTGTCTTAATTCATTTACTTGACTTGCTGTAATAGCCATTTTTATTTCCTATATTTATTTTTTCTATCTACTCTTCAGTGGTCTTTTCAGTTTCGGGAGCTTCTGTGTTATCGGTAGTTTCTTCAACTTGTTCTTCACCCGGTCTTTTACCAAAATTACCACGTCTGTCTTTTCTATCTTTAAAACGAACCGGTTTCTTTCTGGTTTGTCTTGAATTTTCGTCTCCGCCTTCGGTTTCTTCTTCTTTTGCGTTGCGTTCTCTTTCGGCAGCTTCTTCAGCCATTAATTCTTTTGCTTTTGCCTGTCCTTCAATAATTGCATCACTCATTACTCGTACTATTATTTCGATAGCGCGTGTTGCATCATCGTTAGCCGGAATTACATAATCAACTTCATCGGGACCACAATTTGTATCAACAATTGCAAATACCGGAATATTTAATCTATGAGCTTCTTTTACGGCAATAGATTCTTTTTTAATATCAACAACAAATAAAGCACCCGGAAGTTTTTGTAAGGTTTCAACACCGTCTAAAACTGCACGTAATTTATCTTTTTCGCGTGAAAACACTAATCTTTCTTTTTTTGTAATTTTTTCGAAAGTACCGTCGCTTTCCATTTTTTCGATGGTCTGCATACGTTTAATGCTTTTACGAATGGTTTGAAAGTTTGTTAACATTCCGCCTAACCATCTTTCACTAACCCAATTACTGTCACTTCTTCTTGCTTCGGCAGCAATAGCATTTTTTGCCTGCTTTTTTGTACCGACAAATAAAATTCTTTTATTTTGAGCAACAATATTTGTTAATGCCGATGCGGCAACATCAATCGAATCTACAGTCTTTCGTAAGTCTATAATATGGATACCGTTTTTTTCCATAAAAATAAACGGTTTCATTTTGGGGTTCCAACGGCGGGTAAGGTGACCAAAGTGTGCACCTGCCTCTACAAGTTCTGTCAATTGGACTTTTGGCATTGTTTCTCCTGTTTTTCCTTTATTTTCGTCAACTTTGCTTTTATCCCATTTTTACGTAGGGACACAGGCAGCAAATCGGAAAATATGAATGATTAAAAAATAAAAATTATCTCTTACTAAATTGAAATCTCTTTCTTGCTTTTGGCTGACCATATTTTTTACGTTCAACCATACGTGGATCTCTTCTTAATAAACCTGCAGATTTTAATGCAGGACGGTTATCACCGCTTACAAATAATAAAGCGCGGGAAATAGCTAATCTTATAGCTTCCGACTGTCCGGATATTCCGCCGCCTTTAACATTAACATATACGTCAAATTTACTTGTAGTATCTGTAAGAATGAATGGTAACAATACATCATCTCTGTGAAATTTGATAGGAAAATAATTTTCAAATTCACGATCGTTAATTGTTATCTTGCCTGATCCGGTTCTTAAAAATACTCTGGCTACAGCGTTTTTTCTTCTTCCGACAAATAATTTATCAGCCATTAACTATTCCTCTTAAATACTTTTTGTTTCCGGTTTTTGTGCTGCGTGTGGGTGAACATCACCTGCATAAACCTTTAAATTCTTAATTAACTTATCACCCAATTTTGTTTTGGGTAGCATTCCGCGTACTGCGTTTTTGATAGCAAATTCGGGTTTTCTTTCTTTTACATCGCTAAATTTTGCAAATCTGGCTCCGCCCGGGTATCCCGTATAAGAAAAATAGGTTTTGTATAGTTCACGCTTTCCTGTCATTTTAACTTTATCGGCGTTAATAACTATCACATAATCACCGGCGTCCATATTCGGCGTAAATACAGCTTTGTTTTTTCCGCGTATAATTTTGGCTATTTCTGCTGCCAAGCGGCCTAAAACCTTACCGTTTGCATCAACAACATACCACCTTTTGTCTGCTTCTTCGGCTTTTACAAACCGCGTTAGTTTTTGTTGTTTCAACTTTTTCCTCCGATAAACACATTTTTTTACAATAGCTTACAAATATATCACTTATTTGTTTAAATGTCAAATTTTTAGTTGTTTTTTTGTTATATATGCCTTTTAATACTAAAAAATCGACTTTATTCTTCTCCCATTTGATTAAAATCCATATTAGGCATGTCCATTTTGCTATAATCTGACGGAATTTCAAACATGCTATCCCCAACTTTTTGCTTTTCTATTTTTGTCGCATACACTTTTCCTGTCTCGGTACCGTTTAATTCTTTAATTATAATTTCTAACGGGAAAAATCCGTCTTTAAATATATTATTGCTTATAATAGACTTTTCCATCGGAGTAGCTGCAAACATAAAGGTTCCCAATTCCTTTGTAATCCATACTTCGCTAATGTTATCCGATTCCTTAAACACATATTTTTCACACTTATATCCGAGTATTTCTTTTGTTTCTCCTGTTTTAGATTTACTGATATCTTCAACCGTATTATCTCCCTCGCTTTGTTTTGATTCAAATCCCGATAAGTCTAAGTATTTCTTCAAATCAGGCAACAGCATATAGCTTTTATTTCCGTCAGAAATTAATATACTCGTTCCTTCGGCAGAAGGAAGTTCTGCTCTAAACCTATTTCCCTTTATGAAGTAATTCATATCCATGTTTAATTTACCTTCAGTACCATCATCGGAAAATTCGCTTTTAAACTCAACATATCCTTCAAATGATTTAGGTTGTGCAGCAACTAAAGTACTTAAAAATAATATTATTACCGCTATTCCGTAAAATTTTTTCATTTTTTCCTCATTTTTTTAATCAGAATAATAATTTAAACTTTATTTAACAAATCTCAAAATAGATATTTAAAATAAAAGAGGTTGCCTATTCATTTTCCGGCAACCTGTTATGTATTAATACATTTATTTTACAATTGTTTTATCTTCCTCTATCTCCTTTATATTTCACTAAGCCTCCTCCTGCCGTTGCAATCCAAACTATTCCGTCTTTATCTCTCACTACGTCTTGAATATTATTGCTTTTAATACCGGAATTTGATGTATTAAAAACTTGTATATTGTTTGCATCCTTAAATCTAAATAATCCGTTATCTGTACAAACCCACTTATATCCCCTTTCATCAACATAAATATCGTAAAGTATATTATAGTTTAATAAATTTGGATAAAGTACCCAATTGCTGCCGTTATAGTAGCTAAATCCTCTCGGCAAAGTTTTTTCTTCAGAATAATACGATTTTTCGTGTCCTAACCAAATATAACCGTTCGGTGCTATTGCACTACATACTATACTATTAGATAAGAAGTTATATTCCGGAGAGTAATACATATTTGTCCAAGTTGTATCCTGTAAAAGATATATTCCCATATAAGGACTTCCGAACCATTTGTTATTGTATTCATCAATCTCAACACAATTTATTGGACCATATGGATATGTAACGTTTACCGAATCGTAAACATAGTTTGTCCAACCGACAAATCCGTCAAATTTATTTACTCCGCTTCTTGTTGCAATCCAAATATTACCCGTGTTTTTTTCGCATTTAATATCGTTAACGTAATCATTTAATAAAGGACTATTCCATTGCCTAAATGCAACCCAATTAACATCATCAAAACGCGCAACTCCTCCGTATGTGGCTATCCACTTAACATTATTTTCGTCAACATCAATAGCCGTAACCAATCCGCTTGGTATAGGAAATGTCGGAGGTCTATAATTCAAAAATTCTTTTTCATCATATTTTATTATTCCAAAACCTTCAGTTCCTAACCATTTAATATTGTTTTTATCTATTTTTATACAATTAATATAATCATATTTTATTTCCGAATTGCCGTCATTATAATCAACCCATAAAGTCGTATCTTGTAATGTTTGCGCAGCTCTGCTTACTTGATTACTTCTAACTATCACGCTTGTTTCTCCGTCTCTATGTTCGGGATATGAAAAACGTATCCTATACTTACCCGGTAGTAATCCTTTTAACGTATCGGAAGATATTTTATTAGTTAACGAATCATTTAAGTAGATTTTAGCTTTTGAAGGGTTTGAAACACAAAATATTTGCCCCAACATCAATGGATTTGTAGTATAATTAATATCAATCTTATCAAGTTTTTCTTCACTAACTTTTAAATTAAATATAGTATCTCTAAAATTTTCCATTTTTAATTTTATCGAATACTCTCCGAAATCCACAAACTTAAGTGTATCCGGCGTCCTCCTTCCGGAGTATTTTCCGTTTTTATATATCATTGCACCCGAAGGATATGATGTTATAAATACAAATGCTTTTGTAGGTTCGCTTTCCAAAGGAGAAGTTGATATATCTTGTTCGCAACTAATAAAGGTTAAAAGAACTAAAGATAGAGCAATTATATTTTTTTTCATAATCAGTTTACCTCGTTAAATAAAATACTATACCCAAACTGTTTAAGATAATCTTCATCTAAAATCATCTTTTTAACTTGAGTAACGTATGAACCGAATAAACCGAATCCGCCTTTAATATTGGTAAACTCTGATTGCTCCAAACTAACTTGATATCCCCCTACTTGTTGATTGGTAGAACTGAAATAAGATGATAAATTTCTATCATAAATTTGCAAACTGAACTTTGCAAATACTCCGACTGCAAAATCATTTGAATTAGGTTCACCTTTAGATATTGAAGCGATTTTTCTCGTCAACGCTGCTTTTTCATATGTTATTGCAGTCTGTTTTTGCGGAAGCGGATATATAGGAGTAAATACCGTATTCCTTTCATAATATGTTATTGGTACTTCTAATTCACCCTGCAATGTAAACACACCGTTAATTTTACGATAATAAACAAATGTTAGCTTTGGTACGACATAAAGATTCTTATCTTCAGGTACCCAAGTAAAGGTTATTAAATTTGATTCTTCTACCGGAATTATTGGATTGAAATTTTTGGGAAAAGAAGCCGTATCTGGTGTAGTGGTTTCTGATAAAAGTCTTTTTCCGTTTGGCAATAACACTTCAATTTCAATTTTTTTATTTAACGGAAAATTAAAATTTCGGATATAATAAGTACTTTGTGCCGGATCTAATATTTCTTTACCAAAATATGTAAAAACCGAATCTCTAAAAAATGCCGCATTATTATCCCAATACATTGATATTTCTGCCCCCTTAACATATTGAGAACCTTCGGACATAGATCCTGAGCTTTTAACTATCATTGCAAATTGTTTATCTGCATCGCTATTTAAAATAGAATAGAAAATATACTTTTCTTTATACTGTTCGGTAGGACTAACATTATTTTCGCAAGAAACAGTAATTAATACAATTAGTAAAGTAAAAAGATTTACTATTTTTTTCATATTTCAACCTTAATTGTTGCAGAAGGTAAAAACGGGAGCATATTTACTCTTTCTCCCGTATCTCGTTTAAAGTAAAAAATATTTTTTCTATCATAAACATTTATAACACTTAAATCTATATAAACTTTTGTAAAAAACAGATTGATTTTTTTTGAAAGAGAAATATCCAATCGGTGATAATCGGGTAACCTACCCACGTTTTTATCTCCTAATATTGCATAAGGCATATACGAATTTGAAAAAACCCAATTTGAATAGAAATTATTCGAAAACAACTTATCATAATACCCAATAAGTTTTGTAAATGGTAATCCTGTATTATAAGTCCAGATAATATTTGCGACCCAGTTATCTCCGAAATTATAATCTACTATTATATTTAAATTATGTCTCGAATCATACTTTGGATAAAATTTCCAATTATTTACTGTGTTATATGCATAACTTAGCGAATACGATGTAGTAAACGAAAACGGCATGTCGGTAAATTTAACCAATGTTTCTAAACCGTAAGATTCACCTTCTCCGCTTACTAAATCAGGGTCTTCATCAAACACTTTGTTGTCATTAACAAAAGGTAAATTTGCTACTCTTTTATAATATCCTTCTACTTGTAAGTTTAGCTTACTTGTTAAGTCAAGTTCAATTCCGCCCGTATAATGGGTTGAACGAGCAGGATCTAAATATTCCGGCGTTATTATCCAAGGTTCAAATAACGAAATTACATCTTTCTCGTCTGCTATTGTAGTAATTTCCTGTTGAAATATTCCCCACCCCAATTTAACTGCCAGCGGATTGCTTACTCTAAAAGTAGCATTAACTCTCGGTTCAAATAAAAATTCTCCGTTAGGCGTAAAAGAAACCGTATTTACTCTTGTCCCTATATCAATCCCTACATTCTCAAATCGTAAAAATTTATATTTTACATAAAGGCTTACATTTCCTCCGAAATCTTCAACATCTGAAAGAGCTCCGCTTCTGTTTTCCAGTAATAGTTTAGTATTTAATGTTTTTAAAGCCATACCTAAACTTAATTCGTCTTTGCTTTCGGAGATATAAGTCATATCAAACGAAAAAGTATAATCCACTACTTCGTTTTTCCTTTGTTTAGCAGTACTAAATTTTGGTAGAACTTCTCCGTTAAATTTACTAAGCGTTAAGCTTAATTTGCTGTATAAAGGACTATCGTAAACCTGATACCAGTCAAACCCCAAAACATCATTATTCCAATTAAAATCTTCTTTAGTCGGATCATCATTTTCAAGCTTATCTCCGCTTAAAAATCCGTAAAAAATGAATTTACCGTTTTCAATAAACGGATTTTTTGTATTTAATTTAAAAGAAAAGTCATAAAAATTTATCGGTAAAGTATTTTCATTTAAGAACTTTTTAAGAATTTGATTGGAATAACTTTCTCTTCCGGTCACAATAAATGATCCTCCTCCCCAAAAAGGACCTTCCAATAAAATTTTTCCGGTCATCAAACTTGTACTAACTTTTCCTGAAAAATTGTTTTTATTTCCGTCTTTTGTAATTACTTTTAATACAGAAGAAATTCTTCCGCCGTACTCGCTTGTAAATCCTCCTTTAAAAAACTCAACGTTATTTATCATCTCGGGATCAATTACGCTAAACAATCCCAGAGCATGAAAAGGATTATATATTGTCGCACCGTTTAGCAACACTAAATTCTGATTACTTGCGCCGCCACGAACATAATATCTGGCAGAAACGTCTCCTGTTGATTTTACACCAGGCAGATATTGTAAAGAACGAAAAACGTCCGTTTCTACTCCTTTGGGTAATTTTTCAAGCTCTTTTAAAGATATTCTTTGCAAACCTAAGTTTGTCGAATTCTTTTCGGCTTTATAAATTTCTCCGACCTTTTCTACTACATCCAATTGGTAGCTTGTTGAATTTAAAGATACATCAACTTGCGTTATTTTATTAGGTTTTACAACAACTTTAATCTCCTTAGTTTCATACCCTACGTACGAATAGACCACCGTATATGTTTTATTTCCGGTAATACCGTTAATAAAATAATACCCATGTGCATCTGTCGAACTTCCAGCCTTCATTTCTTTTACATAAACATTAGCATACGCTAAAGCCTCACCGTTGTTTTCATCAGTTAAAAACCCGCGTATAGTTCCTGTAGATTGTCCGTAAATGATGTTAGCATAATAAATGAAAAAGAAGAGCATTAAACTACGTAAATTTATTTTCATCCTATCTCACTTCAAAATCTTTAATATTTTAATTTTCGCAAATTTGAATAATTTAATTTTATTTTACAAAAAATAATATTTAAAATATACAGCATGATTATGCGGTTTTATAAATATGACGAAACAAATAAATAATATTTCCGTCTAAATTACTTCTATTTTTTTAATATTGGCAAGTTTTTAAATAAAAAAATCCCCGCCTTAAAAAAAAGTACGGGGATTTAATTTTATTAAGTTAGTTCAAAATTATTTTATTAACATCATTTTCTTAACAGAAACGAAGTTTTCGGTTTCTAACCTATAATAATAAACACCGCTTGATAAATTAGAAGCGTTAAAATCGAATGAATGGTAACCTGCATCCAATTTTTCGTTTACTAATTCGCTTACAACCTGACCTAAAGTATTAAATACAATTAATTTTACGTTACTTGTTTTAGGTAATGCAAACTTAATTGTAGTACTTGGGTTAAACGGATTAGGATAATTTTGATCTAATGAAAATTGTTGAGGTATAAAGCTAACTTCAACAGCTTGTGAATAATGAGCCGTACCGTCAAAATCTATTTGTTTTAATCTATAATAAATTTTATCGGCTTTTAAGTTAGTTAAATCATCAACAAACGAATAACTATTTTTTTCTGTTGTTGTTCCTTTTCCTTTTACAAATCCAACATTTTCCCAATCGGCAGAAGTCTTACGCTGAATTTCATAACCTTGGTTATTTGTTTCTGTTGCCGTTGACCACAATAGTTTTGTATAGCTATTTTCTAACGAAGCTGCAAATTGAGTTAATTCAACGGGCACTACATCACCTACTTCCATAGTTACAGGAACAATAATAAGCGGATTTACCGGATCGTTACTTGCAATGTGTACTTCCATTCCGTATGTACCGTTTTGTAAACCGTCTGTCTGGAATTTTAATTGAACATTGGCACTATTACCGTTATACAATGTTCCCGATGATTGTGTTGTCATAAATAACCAATCGGGTTCAGCCATAAACTGAATTGCATGATTATTCTTTAAGTATACAGCGTCTTTTACAACTTGCAATCCTATTGTTCCGTCAGGGTTTTCAATACCTACAGTACATGAATTTAATGTACCGGAAACATTGTTGTAATAGAATATAATTTTACCGCTTTGATTTAATACTACTTGGAACGTATAAGTTCCCGGTGAACTTGAACCATAGTGTGGCCAGTTTGTAAACTGAATAATAAATTTATTTCCGTCATTTTTGTAATATACTTTTCCGGTTGTTCCTCCGTCTAAATCATCCCAAAGAGGAGCAATTAAAGCATTAGGTGTACCTGAAGTAGGAATAGTTGTATTACTAAATGTTGTAGCACTTTGTGTACCAACCGTAATATAACCGTTTGAGTGTACATAAATTTGTGTACTTACAGTACCGTAGAATTTAAAGTTAAATCCAAGATTTAATGGTCCAACATATCCTTCATCTGTTGCACTATACGAGCCGGAAGCAGTCCAATTGTTTACTAAAGTACCGGTTGTTGAAATATCGTTCCATACATACTGTGGTCCTCCCGGTGCGTCAGAATCAATCCACTTATATCCAAAAGCATCCGGTCCACCGTTACCTTTTACTGCTTGACCAAATTCGATATTTTCCATTTCTTTCAATTGTCTTTCATTTAATACTGCTGTTTTTTCTTTAGCAACAGGTATTAAAGTAGCAGTAACTTTTGCGCTTGTAGGGAAAGTATTATTCTTTAATTCAACTGTATAATCTAATGTTGAATTTGAAAGATTTATATTACTAATAGTAACAGTATCATATTGGGTAACATCGGGTTCCAAACTGCATGTTAAACTTGTAGGATTAACAGCAATAACAGGCGCTTGGAAAGTTGATTTACTAACAACATTAGACATTGTAGAAGTATTTACCCAAATGTCACGAGCTTTAACGGCAAAATAATAATTTGTATTTGCAGTTAAACCTGTTACCGTATATGATTTTGGCGTTCCTGCAGAATCGGTGTTACCACCATAAATTACTGAAGTAGCATTATTAAATTGTGCATCGTCTCCAATATTTGAAGTTGAATAACGAATATCATAGCTCGCAATTCCGCCGAAAGTTGTATCTGCCGGAGCAGTCCAATTTAATGTAATAGAATTTGAAGTTTGACCTGTTGCACTTAAATTTGTAATTGGTGCAGGAGGTGTTGTATCAGGTAATATTTGACGTTTTGTAGGAAGTGAAGGATCACCCATTAAGTTGTACATTTCCAAATATCTTTTCATTGTAGCAGTTAATGAGCCAAAATGATTTACTAAATAAACTTTAGCTTTATCCATCATAGGAGTAACTTTAGTTAAATCATCGTCAAACATTGCTTTAATTAAGTTTCTTTCTAAAATATCATCTTCATCCCAATACGAGTTTACCGATGAACCGTAAAAACTTGAAGCTCCTGTTGCTATACGTATCCATGTTTCGCCAAATGATTCTGCAATTTGGTATGAACCTGTTACGCATGCAAATGAATATACAAACGGATAAATTGAATTTGTTAAAGCCCGCACATTAGCTTGTGAATACGGAGGACCATCAGCCCAAGAAGTTTCACCGCCGTGACCCGAGTAGATTGCAAATTGTTTTCCGTCATTAACTGCATTTGTTACTTGTTGTGTTGTTGCACTATAAGTTACGGTATATAATTTTAAGTTATCGTAATTATTTGGAGCAAAATATGTATTAATTACATAGTTATGTGTTCCTTCTGTTATAGAAGAATTATCGGTTGATGCCATAAATACATTTTTCTTAGGCAATGTTCCGATATTGTTTGTCATATAAATTGTTTTATTAATAATATTTTGTAATTCGGTTGTTGATGTTACTGAAAATCTTCCGACAAATGCATCGGCAAAATGATCCGTACCCGCCAATAAACCGTAATTTAAATCTGTACTTGGTGTACCTTCACCCGTACCAACCCAATAAGGTATTTTATCAACATCCCCAACCAACAAAATATATTCCGGTTTTAAGTTAGGATCATTATACCTTGTTTGAATGAAAGATTTTATTGCAGCTGTTGTGGTACCTGTTGTTGCGGTTGTAAACATTGCAACGCTATAACCGTTTGAAGCTTTAAAATTTACAAACTGTTGCATTGTAGCTTCATATTCCGGTGCGGTAATAATTAAATAATTCATCCCTTTGCCGGAATTAACCGGATTAAAAGAAGTAAATATTTCTTTTAAATAAGTATCAAAACTTTCTGAATGTCCTATTGAATTTTGAATTGCTTGTGGTAAATTAATTGTGAAACTTCCGTTTGAAATCGCCTTTAATAAATTGCGAGCAGGATTATAGTTAAACGGATAGATGGTAACCATTACGCCGGTTACTCCGCCAATTACAAAAGGCTCACTAATTTTAATAGTCGGTTGGTTTAAACGACCTTCAGTTTCGTAATAAGCACGATTAAAATTAAAAGGTCTTTTTCCTAACGGTTCAGATTTTGACCAAGGTGCTTGAAAAGGATAAACTTTACTGCTTAAGTTAATATTAGAGTAGCTAATATTGTTTGTAGATACAGTAATATTTTCTTCCGTTGCATTTGCCGGAACAACTAAATTAAACGTAATTTGTGGTAATTCCGGATATCCGGCTTCGGAAGTTATTCCGTAACCGTCAATCGATAATTTTACAAAGTTTTCACCATCTTTACCTATTTCGGTCATATTATACGCCGGTAGCTGAAATTCAACCGAATAACTGCTGCCGTTATTTGTTACTTTTAGACCCGCCGGCTGATTTGCGGCATAGCTTGAAATTGCTAACAAAAAAGTTAGAATCAGAAGAAGTCTTTTCATTAAAACCTCATTAAAATATTAAAATAAAACTACCTAAAAATTTTATGCATTATTTTTTGCATTAACTTTTTAAACTAATCAAATTATTACTTTTATTCAAATTAATTTTAAAAATCAAGGATATTTTTGCAATTATTTTTGCGATATCGGAATATTATTCGTATATTAATGAATTTTTCGTATAAAGTATTTACTTATTCCATTTATTTGCATATTTATAAATTTTGCAATATTAAATTATCAAAACGGGTCTTTCGGAATTACATCTTCTAACAAATAAATTTTACAACCTTTTCAATTGCATGTATATTTTATTCACCCAATGAAATATTTTATTAATTATTGGTCAACAAACAGAAATTTCACATTTAAATAATGGATTGTAAACTTTTTCATAAAAAAAACGATAATATTAATAAACAACAATTTCTTGAGATATGATGATGAATAAAATTGCCGTCAAATTTCTTGTGTTTGTGGCATCAATTATTTTAATTGTGGTTTTGATTGGGCTGTATTTATTGAGCAATTATACCGAAGATACTATTAAAGAAAGTACAAACGCTCAAATCGAATTAAATGTAAAAAAATTAGCGAAAATTTAGATTTAACCAACTCACTTTATTTGGAACATGTTAAAACGGGAATGGGGTTATTAAAATATCTATTAAATTCCGAAGGAGTTCCTAATCTTAAAGACGGGACCCTTAAATTTGGGAATACTGCAATTAATAATAATTATAATATTGTTGATAAAGTAAAAAATATTGCCGGGGGTACTGCAACCATTTTTATTAAAGATGGGGAACAATTTATTAGAATAAGTACTAACGTAATAAAAGATGACGGAACGAGAGCAGTTGGTACCGAATTAGATCCGACAGGAAAAGCTTACCAAGCAGCTAATAAAGGAATACCATTCTACGGATTAGTTAATATTTTAGGAAAACCATATATTACGGGATATGAACCGATTTTAGATGAAGAGAGAAATATAATCGGAATCTACTATACCGGTTATCCTTTATCAACTTTAACTGAATTGGGCAAAAAAATTGAAGAGACAAAATTACTTGATAACGGGTTTATTTCATTAGTTAACAACAAAAATGACATTGAGTTTTTATCTTCTATTATTACTAAAGACGAAGCTAAAAAAATTATTGATTCGAAGGTGTCTGAAAAGTTCGGCAAATGGGTAGTTAAGAGTACTGTTTTTGATAAATGGGGTTATTTTATAATTGCTGCATACCCTATAAAAGATATTGAAACCAGGGTAAATGTTGTAAAAACCGGTTTATTAATATCAGCAATAATTTTTGGGTTAGTAATAATTATTATTTTATATGTGCTTGTTAACAAAATGATTTTAGCATATGTTAAACAATTAGCGGTAGCTTCGGAAAAGGTTAGTAAAGGCGATACAACGATAAAGGTAAAGATTAATACTAAAGACGAAATTGGTTTACTTGCCGATTCATTTAATAATATGGTTGAAGGAATTAATGAATCAATCCTACAAATAAAAGAAAAAGAGAAATTAGCAAATGAAGCTGCATTAGCAGCTAAACTTGCAGAAGAGGAAGCAGTTAAACAGCAACAATATTTAACCGAACAATCCGGTAAAATGATGATTGCTATGAGTAAGTTTTCCAAAGGTGATTTAACCGTAAACTTAAAAGTTGAAAGCAATGATGATATCGGTAAACTTTTTGCAGCATTTAATGATTCTATAATTAATGTTAGGAAAATGATTGAAGAATTAAATTATGCGGTTTCACATACAAAAGCATCAAGCGACAAAATAATGAGGAATACCGAAACAATTTCAACAGGAGCCCATGAACAAAGTGCTCAAACAAGTGAAGTTGCAACGGCTGTTGAAGAGATGAGTAGAACAATTTACGAAACAAGCCAAAGTGCTAATCTTGCTAACAACTACTCAAAACAAGCATCAAGTTTTGCTTCCGAAGGGGGTAAAATTGTTTATAAGACTATTGACGGAATGCACAATATATCCGAGGCTGTTGAACAAGTAGCTAAAATTGTAAAACACTTGGGAGAAAGTAGCACTATGATTGGCGAAATTGTTCAGGTAATTAACGATATTGCTGATCAGACTAACTTACTTGCGCTTAATGCCGCAATAGAAGCAGCACGAGCCGGTGAACAAGGACGTGGTTTTGCAGTTGTTGCAGATGAGGTTAGGAAATTAGCCGAAAGAACTACAAAAGCTACAAAAGAAATTGCCGCTATGATTAAGCAAATTCAAACCGATACTAAAGATGCTGTCGCTTCTATGGATAACGGAACTAATAGGGTTTCGGAAGGGAAAAATTTAGCGCAACAAGCAGGTGACGCTCTTAAAGATATTATAGATAATACTACAAAAGTAAATGAGGCAATTATGCAGGTGGCAGCAGCGGCAGAACAACAATCAAGCGCTGCAGAACAAATTAGCAGAAACATAGAATCAATCAACAGTGTTTCGCAACAAACCGCACATGATGTATCTCAAATTGCCGAAGCAAGCAGCGAACTGAACGATTTAACCGAAACCCTATCGAATATGGTGAAAAGATTTACTATTTCCGAAAATTCGATATATAAATATTAATTTTATATTTGCATGTGTAATACGTTCTAAATATTCCGTATTACACATGTGTTTTCAATTCGGCAAATTTTATTTTTTCATAAAAATTATAAATACATTTTACAAATATTTGGAACATTTACAATTATCATTTTGTAACATATGCAGAAATTAAAATTAAGTTTTTAGTTCTTTCTCACAAAAATTTCTCATAATCCTAACTACAACGAATAAATCCATTTTTAAACTATATTTAAATAATACATTTTATCCATTTTTATAGGAGAACAAAAAAATGAATTCCAAAAGATTTTTGGCATTGGTTACAGTATTTTTATTTACTGTAAGTGTTTTAGTAACAAATGCACAAGTTAAAGACCCTGTTAAAAAAGAGGTCAAAAAAATTGAAAAAACCACAGAAAAAGAAGTTAAAGACTTAAAAAAAGTGGAAGAAAAAGGTAAAACCGAAATTAAAAAAGATGTTAAATCCGAGCTAAAAGACGTTAATGAAAAAAGCAAAACAAAAGTTGACGAAAAGAAAGAAAACGTAAAAACTGTTGAAAAAGAAGTTAAAAAAGATGTTAAAAAAGATTTAAAAGAAGTAAAAGATTTAGGTAAATCTGTCAAAAAAGAAGTTAAAACAGAAGTTAAGAAGGATTCTAAACTTGTAAAATAAAAGTGGTTAAAACTACCTTATTTATTTTTTAAGTTAATTATACTTTATGATAAATAAGAAAGCATTAAACCACCGACAAATAAACATTCTTTTGATAATCCCCCTTGTAATTTATTACTAAGGGGATTTTTTTATACCTAAAAAACACCTTCTAACGCAGAATCGAATATTTTATTGTTCAACAATACACACATCCTTTCGTTTACTTCAATTAAGCCGTCAAAAGCTTCGTTGCGTAAATTCCCTTCCAGCTCTTTTATTTCGTTTTCGTCAACTGTCACAATTCTATAGACTTTATCTACGCTAAAGCCTAACAACTTATCCCCTAACTCATAAATTATTGCCAGTTCCCTTGTTTCCAAATTAATTTTTTCGTACAACTCGTGAAATAATTTAACCAGTGCATTTAATCTTAGCTTACTTTCCCTATTATATTGTTTTATTACATCTTCATGGCTTGATGTTGTATTCATTGAAATCATTTTTTTTGCAAATTCGTGAATCATATTATGGGGTTGTTCAAATTCTTCTAATAAATTTGTAACAACAATATTTTCGCTATTAAAATTATAATACCATTTTCCGAAAGGACATTCTTTAGGATCAAATGTTTTTGTAAATTTTGTGTTATTTATCAAACAGTTTTCTAACTCGTTTAAATATTCATTATGTTCTTCTTCACGATGTTTTAATGTTTCAACAAGTCCGAAATTTTCTTCACGAAGGCTATCCATACCCATTTTTAACCTCATATCTACAATCGGAATTATGTGGTCACGGAATTTAATCATACCTCTAACTCCAAAAATTGGGTTAGGCACTTTTGTTATATCGGGCAGCTTTATTATCTCCTTTACATTTAAAGCATCAACACCAAAATAATTGTTTTTTAAGCTAAAAATTAAGTAGAGATTTTGCATTACTTCTTTAATCGTTTCCATATTTACCCCTAAAATTTTTTTGTATAGCCTAATAATAATTTAACTATTTTTTTTATAAAACAAAATTGTTTTTATCGATTTGATAAAAATAATGTAATTAAATAATTTTGTATTTAATTTTGTAGTAATTTACGATACTAAAAAAACACAAATTTAATATGATTAATTATTTAAAAGTCAAATTTTGTCTCGCTCTCTTTTTATTCATTTTACCATACGCTAATATTTTATATTCAGGTGAAATAATTGAAAACAAAAATTATAAAGGTGCGAAAGTTTTAATTAAATATTCGCAATACGGTGAAGCCGGTGAAGTGGAGTACACAAAAAAAATAATCCACGGCTTTGTTAACTTATTTCCTAATATAAAAGTCGAAATTAATGTTTATCCTTGGGGACAGTACTGGACAAAATTGCAAATTCAATCCGCAAGCGGTCTGTCACCGGATGTAATGATGTTACATAGTAACGTTATGGCTGTATGGGCAGAACGAGGTGCAATTTTACCAATTGATGATTATATAAAAAAGAGTAAAATTAACTTAAATGATTATTACAAGATTGGTATTAAAGCAGGAAATTGGAAAGGAAAACAATATACTTTTCCGCTTGATATTCCAACAAGAGCATTAATATATAAAAAAAACAAACTAAAACAATGCGGTATAAGTGAAGAAAACTTCCCCAAAACAAATAAACCGTTATCTTGGATTGAATTTATAAACTTAGCAAAAAGACTAACGGTAAGAAATGACGAAGGACAGATTTTACAATACGGTATGGTAGGAGGTTTAGGTTGGGATGAACCAATGTTTAGAATGTTCGGTGCAAATATTTTTGATAGACAAATTGACCCGCAAAAAACTGAAATAATAAAGAATGATAGTTTATTGCGAGGAATGTTTGAGGTATATCGAATTCAATATGCGGAAAGATTTCATTTAGGTGATGCTACAATTAGAACAGGAAATTTTGCGGTAAGTTCTTTATTATATAATGATAATTTTGTTATGACTACCGATGGACCATGGATTTTACGCAATTTAAGCAAGGATAATTTTGAATATGGTGTAACTCCTTTTCCACGAGTAAAAAATCCCGTATTAGTACTTGATATTAACTCTGCTGCAATATATTCAGGCTCAAAACACCCGGATAAAGCATGGGAATTAATTAAATTTCTTGCAAGCTATTCATCACAAATTATTTACGGGAAAAGACTACGCGGTGTGCCTTCACTAATAAAAGCAAAAGACGGGCTTATTAATAACGATTACGGAGCAAAATATTGCGATGCGTTTTTATATGACTTAGAAACGGCATCTACAAATATAATTACCGATAATAGTTACTTAGTGCCTATTCAAGAAAGTTGGAGATTAACAACAGAATCAATTTTAGATAAAAAATATGATGAGGAACTAAATAAATTAAGAGCTAAATTTGGCAAAATACCGGAAGAAGAATATTATAATTTTGTAAAAAAAATGGAGAATTTTGTATATAGTGAATTAAAAAAACAATTGCCTTTATTGGAGTTGCAGTATAACGAAGCATTTAAAAGAGGTAAAACTAATCATGCAGATATATTCGTAAAAAATATTGCACCGGTCATTTTGTTAATTATAATTATTATTGCAGGTTGGTTTTATATTTACTCAATAAAAAGAAATCAGCCCGCTAAAATTTCACCTTTAAGAACAGACAATATTTCGGGATTTATTTCAATATCACCATGGATAGCCGGATTCATTCTATTCTTGGCGGGTCCAATATTAGCCGCAATTTATTTTTCCTTTACTGAATGGAATTTAATCAGTTCTCCTAAATGGGTAGGCATTAAGAACTATATTGATTTACTAAACGACACTCGTTTTTTTATTGGTTTGGAAAGGACTTTTTCTTATACAATTTATGCAGTCCCCATAACAATATTAGGGGGATTATTTACAGCAGCACTATTAACCAACAACATAAGAGGAATTAATTTCTTTAAATCTTTATTTTATTTCCCTTCACTATTTACCGGTGCAGCAATTGCGGTTTTATGGGTTAATATTTTCAACAAAGAATACGGCGTAATAAATTATATTATTTCCTTTTTTGGCATTTCGCCGATTAATTGGCTGGATGCGAATAATGCTTTTACTACTGTAATATTAATGAACATATTTTGGATAGGTAGTTCGATGATTGTTTATTATGCAGGGATGAAACAAATTCCGATATCATTATACGAAGCTGCAGAAATTGACGGAGCAGGCTATTTAAGGAAATTCTTCCATATTACAATACCCGCTTTAGCTCCCGTAATTTTATTTATCGTAATTATAACAACAATAGGGTCATTTCAAATATTTACTCCGGCACTATTTTTTGCAGAAAGCAGTGCACGTATAGGTGACCCCTCCGATTCATTACGATTCTATTCGGTTAATATATACGACGAAGCATTTAACGGATTGCGTATGGGAAAAGCATGTAGCTATGCCGTAATTTTATTTATAATAATTTTTATCATCACATACTTACAACTAAAGTTTTCAAAAAAATTTGTAGAGAACAATTAACTGATGAAAAACAATAAATTTAAAAATAGTCTAATATATTTTTTCCTTATTATTACTGCAATTATTTTGTTTTTCCCTATTTATTGGGTTATAGCATCCTCGTTTAAATCAAGAGAATCAATAAGCTCATATCCGCCTACTTTTTATCCGAGTAAACCCAAAACAACAAATATTGAATTAAATTGCCCGGGAAAAATATTTAAGTATAGCAATAATTTTTGGCTTAAACTTACTGAACTCAACAACAGAAATAGTTTCTATTTACAGCTAAATAACAAATTTGTACCACTTGAATACGTCAATATTATTGAAGATAAATTGGTAAGTTTATATAAAGAGAAAGTAAAAATTAAATTTTTCGAATTGCAGATTCATAAAATTGAGCATGTAAATAATGAAGTTATAATTTTAGCAAGACTTATAAAAGAAGAAAACACAAAAAATAGCGAGTTTTTATTTGTACCTAAAATTAGTAATAATACGTTATGTAATGTAAAAATTTATAAAAATGTAAAACACAAACAAGTTAATCAGTTTTATGCCAGATATCAAAATTACTTTGAAACTTTGCAAGGACCGGAAGCTACAACGGGTTTATCTGCACCCGGATTTTTTACTTATCTAAAGAATAGTTTTATTATAAGCATCTTGGCAGTTCTCGGACAGCTCTTAACAGCTTCATTTGCGGCATACGGATTTTCACGAATTAATTTTAAAGGAAGAGATTTTTTATTTATATTATTACTTGCCACTTTAATGGTTCCGGCACAAGTTACCTTAGTACCTTTATTTGCCATTTATAAAAATCTTGGTTGGATTAATACTTTTTTACCGCTAATCGTTCCTCATTTTACCGCTGGGGCGTTTAATGTGTTTTTGTTGCGCCAATATATGTTAACATTACCTAAAGAACTTGACGAAAGTGCATTAATTGACGGATGCTCAAGATTAAAAATATTTTATAAAATAATAATTCCAAATTGCATTCCCGTTTTAATTGTTGTAGGATTATTCACGTTTATCGCCACATGGCAAGATGTTATGGGACCATTAATGTACCTCGATAATCCGGAACTTAGAACTGTTCAACTTGGTTTAGAATATTTTAGATCACCTTATATTGATAATAGACATTTAATACTTACTGGAGCTGTAATAAGCATGCTGCCTATTGCAGTTATTTTTATTATATTTCAACGTTTTATAATGACAGGTATTGCAACAACAGGACTTAAAGGTTAGTAATGACAAACATATCTAAATTTATCTTTATTTTTTTATTCTTATCTAAGTTTTTATTTGCTCAAAATTTAACCGAAAGAAGTTTAACTGAACAATTCGGCAAGATGTATTCGTTCCATAATATTCCGATTGAAAAAATCAACCTCCTATATAATGTTAATTTGAATAGCGATTGGTATAGTGATGTTATGAAAGGGGCATTGCAACTTGGCAACGGATGCAGCGCTTCTTTTGTTTCAACGGACGGATTAATAATGACAAATCATCATTGTGTAAGAGATGCAGCACAACAAGTTCAACAAAATGATGAAAACTTTCTGGAAAACGGATTTTATGCAGAAAATTTATTTAATGAAAGGAAAATTCCGGGTTTATTTGTAGATCAGTTAATTTCTGTCGAAAATATTACTAATAAAATATTAACTGATTATGTGAATAGTTTAAGCGATCTGGAAAAAAGGAACACTATAAAATTAAAAATAGATTCTATCGAAACTAATTATTCAAAAACTACAAAGTTTAATTGTAAGGTTGTCCCTTTATACGGAGGAGCAAAATACTTATTACATTACTATAAGCGATACAGCGATATTAGACTTGTAATGCTACCTGAGTTTCAAATTGCTTCTACCGGTTGGGATTGGGATAATTTCACATATCCTCGATATGAATTAGATTTTGCTTTTTTACGCGCATATGATGAGAAGAATAATCCGGCAAAAACAATAGATATGTTCAAGTTTAGCACTGAAGGTGCAAAAGAAAACGAGCCAATTTTTGTAATCGGAAGACCCGGAAATACCGATAGACTTTATTCAAGCTATCAATTAGAGTACTTGAAGAAATTTGGTATTGCAAAAAAGCATGATTTATTAAAAAGAATTTATAACGTTTATTTAAACGATTATCTATTAAGCGAAACTAAAAATCAAAAAATGCTTAACAATTTAATGGGAGTTGGCAACAGCAAAAAAGCTTATGACGGAATGTTTAATTCATTAAATGAAAATAAGTTATTTGACACAAAAAAAAGACTTGAAGAATTTGTTAAACAAAAAATGTTTGAAGACGGAGTATTGGCTAAAAAGTACGGACATATTTTTGAAAACCTTGAATCAACTTTTTCCGAATACAAAAAATTAGGGAATGAATTTGAAACCTTGCAAAATTTAACCCGAAGCCAAGTTGCATACTGGAATTTATCATTAAAAATTGCTAAGTATATTAAACATCTAAGATCAAATGAGAATCTTAATAAAGAAGTATTAAAAGATGATGAATGGGGAAAAATTAAAACAGAGATTTCTCAAATAGATATTACAAACAAATTACAAAAAGAACTATTCGCAAGTATTATTGAATACTTAATAGATAATCTTGGTAAAAATAATTCCTTATTTAATTGCATTACTTCTACTGATACTTTTATATCGGATATAATTAACAACTCGTTTTTAAGCAATAAAAATAATTTCATTTCGGTTATTGAAAGTCATCCTGTTAATTTAGACGGAATTGATGATCCGTTGCTAAACATTCTGTCAAATTTTGAAAATCGCCTTAAAGATTTAACACTTATTACAGATAGGTTAAACGGTAAAATTGAAAACTTGAATAGACAATTTTCGGAAATACTTTTTGCCGTATTCGGTGAAAATATTGCACCCGATGCTACTGCAACTTTAAGAATTACAGACGGAACAATAAAGGGCTACGAATATAACGGTACTAAAGCACCCGCAAACACTACATATTTTGGGATGTTCGATAGATATTATTCTTTCGGAGGAAACACATATCCTTGGGGCTTGCCTAAAAATTGGATTAATAAAAAAGATTCCATCAATTTTACTATACCGTTAAATTTTTGCTCAACTAATGATATTGTAGGCGGTAACAGCGGAAGTGCCGCAATTAACGACAAAAAAGAAGTAGTGGGATTGATATTTGACGGTAACTACGAAAGCCTTGCAGGATATTACTATTATGATCCTTCAGTTAATAGAGCAGTCGGGATAAACTCAAGAGGATTAATATATGCTTTACAAAATATTTACGGAACAAAAAAATTAGTCGAAGAACTTATAAATGGAAAAAGATAAAATTTCAAATACCCCTTCACCTTGTATAAAACAATGCGAAATGGATTTTAAAACAGGTTTATGCAAAGGATGTTTTAGAACAATAAAAGAAATTGCAGATTGGGGAATAATGACAGAAAAACAAAAACAAAACGTGTGGTATTTAATTAAAAGAAGAAAAGAATAATTAATGTATAATTACCTGTTATTAATCATTAAAACGAATTCCCCTTTTAGTTTTTCCTGTTCTGCCTTTTTAGAAAGCTCTCCCAACGTGCCTCTAATATATTTTTCGTTAGGCAAAGTTAATTGGTAACCAACGACAGCCTGCTTATTATTCCCCAAAATATCCGAGCAGTCTTTAAGTAAACTTTGTAAACGGTAAGGTGTATCTAATATAACTAATAGCTCCTTAAACATTTTAAGTTTTTTTAGTTCATATTTTCTAATATCTTTCTTGGGGGAAAGCCATCCGTAAAAATAAAACTTATCAATATTAAAACCGCTACCGATTAAAGCCGGAAGCAATGAATTTGCCCCCGGTACGGGACATATTTTTATACCTGCACTAATACAATTATCTACAAGGTGCAATCCCGGATCTGAAAAAACAGGAGTTCCGCAATCTGAAATTATTGCACCGTTTTTTCCTTCGGCAAGTTTAATTAACAACTCCGAAACCATTTCTTTTTCGTTATGTTCGTTTAATGCAATTAAATCTTTTTTTATTTTAAGTTTGTTTAACAATTTTGAAGCTTCTTTATATTCCTCGCAAATTATAAAATCTGCTTCGCTTAAAGTATTAATTGCTCTTAAAGTAATATCATCGTAATTTCCGATTGGTGTTGATACTAAAAATAACGTTCCGGTTTTAATTGCCATTTTTTTCCAAGGTTATTAAATAAAATACCCCTTTTATTTTTCTACAAATATAAGGGGTAAAGTAAAACTAAAAATTATTTTAAAAGTTCTTCAATTTTTAAATATAAATCATCTAACAGAACTTTCATTCTTTCGCCGGTTGCTCTCACTTTCACTTCAACAATATTTTCAAGTAATCCTTTTTCTCCGATTATTACTTGTATTGGTGTACCCAGTAAATCGGCATCCTTAAACTTAACACCTGCTTGCACACTGTTTCTATCATCAAACAATACGGGTATATTTAACTCTTTAAATTTATTATAAACTTTTTCACAAACATCAATTACAGTATCCTTTTTCATGTTTAGTCCTAAAATATGGACATGGAAAGGAGCTAATGATTTATTAAATATAATACCGTTTTCATCATTATGTTGTTCAATGTAGCAAGCCATTACACGTTCGCAACCAATACCGTAACTACCCATTACAATTGGATGCGACTGCATATTTTCATCTAAATAATTTGCACCCAATGCTTCTGAGTACTTTGTACCTAATTTAAAGATATGCCCTAATTCAATAGCTTTAAATACATCTAACTTATTGCCGCATCTTGTACATGTTTCACCGCTTTTAACAATTCGTAAGTCATGGTATGTAATACTCGGAACGTCTCTCTCCAAATCAATACCGCCCAAGTGGAAATCGTTTTTATTTGCGCCACTATACAAATTGTTTGCACCTTTTAATCTATTATCGGCAATAATTTTAAATTTAAAATTAATCGGTCCGATACTACCTGCATCTGCTCCGCTTATCTCTTTCAGTTCATCAGGATGACAAGGACGAACTTCGCCGCCTAAAACTGCCGGCAATTTCGTTTCGTTTACTTCATCGTTACCACACATTAAAACTAAAATCGGAGTTTCATTATTAAACATATAAACACGTGATTTTGCAGTCTCAGATTCATTAATTCCTAAAAATTCGCAAAGTTCGTCAATTGATTTAACATTAGGAGTAGAAATTTCATAAACATCTTTACTTATTTCATGATGTTTTGCCGGTTCAACAATTGAGTTTGCAACCTCAACGTTAGCAGCATAACCGCAATGCTCGCAGTAAGCTACGGTATCTTCTCCCGCATCGCTTTTAACCATAAATTCTTCCGATTTACTTCCTCCCATTGCACCGCTTGATGCACCAACCACAAAAAACTTAATACCGCATCGTTCAAAAATTTTTCTGTATGCTTTATCGTGCAAATCATAAGACTTATCAAGATTTTCAAAGGAAGTATCAAAAGAATAAGAATCTTTCATTAAAAATTGGCGACCACGGATAACACCGCTTCTTGGACGAGCTTCATTTCTAAATTTAGTTTGAATCTGATACCAAATTTGAGGCAATTCTTTATGCGATTTTAAAACACCGACTGCATGGTGCGTCATTATTTCTTCGTGAGTAGGAGCTAAAACATAATCACGATTTTTTATATGAAACATCGTATCGCCAAAAGCTTCTACACGTCCTGTTTGTTCCCAAATTTCTTTCGGATTTAATGCCGGCAAATGGAATTCTTGTCCGCCGATAGCGTCCATTTCTTCACGAATAATTTCCGTAACCTTTTTTAGTACCATATACCCGTAAGGTAAAAACGAATATATACCGGCACTTAACATGCGAACCATACCGCTGCGTAACATTAAAATATGACTTGGTATTACCGCATCGGCAGGTACTTCTTTTAATGTGGGAATAAATGATCTACTCTGTTTCATATCTACTCTTTAACAAATTATTTTAAAATAATTTGTTAAAATAACAAAAAAATGCACCTTATTCAACAAAGGGTAGCTAAATCTACTTAATTTTACCCTATTATATTATCTGTAATCAGCTATCTTCTTTCTTAAATTAACATAATTTGGAAAAACTTCACTAACTAATTTCCAAAATTTTGCCGAATGGTTCATTTCTTTTAAGTGACATAACTCGTGCACAATTACGTAATCAATTAAAACAGGTTCAAATTGCATTAATCTATAATTTAATGTAATAACTTTTTTACTGCTGCAGCTACCCCATCTATTAACCAAACCTTTTATTTTTAATGTTTCAAAATTTAGGTTCATTTTATTTGCAATTTCATTTATTCTATTTGGTAAATATTGCATTCCGCTTTTGCGTAAAAAATTATCATATAAATCTTCTGAAAGAAGCTTCATTTCGTCGAAAATATATTCCAAACCGGAATCCGAATTAAATAAATTTGGAAATTTTTGATAAGTAACAAGTTCACCCAAATAATAGTATTTTTTTTGTTGTTTTTTGCTTTTGTTATGAACCTGCTCAATCCATTCGGTGTTTTTATTTATTATATCATAAGCGTAATCGTTATGTGCCCTATATGGCAATACTACTTCAAACCCCCTTTTGGGGTGCAGTTGAAGCTTAACATATTTTGCCGTTTTACTTTTTCTTACGGCAATATTTATTTCGGTTTTATCTATATTAACTTTTATGTTTTTCATTATTTTTTGTAAATAACAGACAAATTATATTTTTTGTTTATTATTTTTTATATTTGAATATCAAAATGGAGTTTTTTCTCTTTATGTTCATTACTAACGAGATAAGAGAATATATTTTTAACAACCTCAAAAATACGAAAAAATTATCAAAATATTTTAGTTATAAAATTGAATTAACTGAAATTAATCTATTATCCGTAATTGATAATTTAACATCTGAAGATTATTTTTATTGGCATAATACTTCAAAAAAACAACAATTTATTGCTATCGGTAGAATTGAACTGCCTGTTTCAAAAAGAACTTTATCCGAAAATAAGCTTATAAATTTATACCCTTTAATAAAAAAGAAGATTACTTTTAACTATCCTACCGAAAATTACCCTATAATTTGCGGGGGCATTAAATTTAGCGAAGAATGCACAGAACTTTGGAATGATTATAATCACTATGATTTTTTTATACCTAAAGTGTTAATATTTAAAATAAATGAAGAACTTGGTTTAATTATTAATACAAATATTTCTAACTTTAATGCGGATTCCGAAATTTGGGATAAAATAAATTGTAAAAGCGGTAAGTGTTCGGAAAATATTGAAACGATATTAAACGGAAAAGTTTATGAAAGTACTGACCCAAAATATTGGGATTCGATAGTTAAATCCGCCTTGCATAAAATTTCTCAAAAAGATGTTTCTAAAGTTGTATTAGCCCGCAAAAAATCTATTGCACTTAAACAAAATATTGGCAACATATCGGCATCAAGGATTTTTGAAAAGCTTAGTAATAAACACCCTGAAAGCTTAGTTTTTGGATATAAGAAGCAATTTTCATTATTTTTTGGTGCTACACCCGAAAAATTTTTAGCTTTAAGAGGAAATAGAATTGAGACAGAAGCTTTAGCAGGTAGTCAAACTAACGGCGATACCGAAGATTTACTAACTGATAGTAAAAATTTAAACGAACATAAGCAAGTATTAGATTATATTTTAGACGGATTAAAGGATATTACTATAAATTGGGAATATGATAAAACACCCAAAATAAAAGATCTAAAATATATTAAACACCTATTAACCAGTGTTTCCGCAACTTTTAAGCAAGGGACAACATCTTTTGACGTAATTGAAAAACTTTTCCCTACTCCGGCTGTATGTGGTTATCCCAAAAAGGAAGCTATGGACATTATTTTAAATCTCGAAAAATTTGATAGAGGACTTTATAGCGGTATTGTCGGTTATTTATGTCCAAACGGAAATGCTGATTTTTATGTTGCTTTAAGAAGCGCATTAATTAAAAACGACATATTGCATGCTTATGCCGGTTGCGGAATTGTTGCAGGCAGCGATTCTTTAAAAGAATATAGAGAAACAGAATATAAATTTATTCCCATATTAAGTTTAATAGAAGATTATGATGAAATTTAATGATAATTTTCTGTATTCTTCTATTTTTGTTAACAGATTACAATTTTTGGGTGTACAACACGCTGTTATTTCTCCTGGTAGCCGAAATACTCCGTTAATTGCGGCACTACACGAAAATACAGAAATAATTAAAACAATAATATTAGATGAAAGATCTGCAGCTTTTTTTGCATTAGGATTAGCAAAAACCACAAAATCACCTGTTTTAATTGTTACTACAAGCGGCACTGCAGTAGCAGAGTTATATCCCGCAATAGTCGAGGCATTTCAAAGTAGAATTCCGCTAATTGTATGTACAGCCGATAGACCTGCGGAATTATTAAACTGCGGCGAAAATCAAGCAATTAACCAAGATAATATCTTTATTAACCATATTAAGTCCTATTATTATTTTAATAACTTAAGACCTTCTGAAGATAAACTGCTAAATTTAATAAATACTACAACCCATTGCTTTAATACTGCAAATTTATTTAACAGAGGTCCGGTACATATTAATTTCCCCTTTTCAAAACCCCTTGAGCCTAATTCGTTTAATATTGAGATTTCTGATGATATATTTATTAGCATAACTAAACAAATTGCTGAACAAAATAATGTTTATGAAATTCCGACTGAATGCATAAAAGCCGAAATTACCGAATTAATTAGCGAACTATCCACATTTAATAAAGGAATATTTATTATCGGAGGGGGAAAATATTCCGACAACTTTTATGACGCTTTATATTTAATTGCTAAAAAACTTGGTTTTTTAATTTATGCCGATATCCTTTCTTCGTTTCAATTTAACATTAATGATAAAGAAGGAATTTTAATTAACAACCTCCCATTTATTTTAGAAGAAGAAAAATTAAAAACAAGTATTGCACCTGAAG
>CALGLM010000122.1 GCA_937930275.1 uncultured Ignavibacteria bacterium | reverse complement strand
ATTATTTTACTCGGTGCAAAATTAATATTTGATTACTACGAAGCTACAGTTCCTAAAGTGACCGTAATCATTCGTAAAGCTTACGGCGGTGCATACGACGTAATGAGTAGTAAACATTTACGTGGTGATATAAACTATGCTTGGCCAACAGCAGAAATTGCAGTAATGGGACCAAAAGGTGCTATTGAAGTTTTGCATGCACGTGAATTAAGTCAAATTACAGATGACCAAGAAAGAGTTAAATTTATTGCCGAAAAAGAAGAAGAATATAAGCGCAAGTTTGCTACTCCTTATGTAGCAGCAAAATACGGTTATATTGATGACGTAGTTGAACCGAGAAATACCAGATTTAGAATAATTAGAGCTTTGCAGATGCTTTCTACTAAGAAAGATTCAAATCCGCCTAAAAAGCACTCAAATATTCCACTATAAGGAGATTACAGATGCTATTAGCTTTAATTAATATAATAGATAGTGTAGCTACATCCACAGTCCCCGATACTGTAGTTAAAGCAGTTGCAAAATCCGATACTGTAAAATCTTTCAGCAATATTACTTTTAATTTTGCAAAGATAGAAGAAGGTAACGGTATTTTGATTACAATAGTCGGAATGGGAGTTGTATTTGCCGCACTTGCTGCATTAAGTGTATTTTTTATATACTTAACAAAAGCAATGAAAATAAATCTTAAAAAGAAAAGACTTGGCTCGGGAGAAATAAAAGCGGAACATAATGAGACGGATAGTACCGGTGAAATTGATGCCGCTATTTCATTAGCTTTACATATGCACTTTTCAGAATTGCATGATTATGAAAGTACTGTGTTAACAATTAATAAAGTGCAGAGAACATATTCTCCCTGGAGTTCAAAAATATACGGTTTAAGAAACTATCCACGTAAATAAAATTTGGTATAAATATGAAAAAATATAAATTCACAATACAAGGTAACGAATACGATGTTGAAATAAAAAACATCGAAGAGAATATTGCCGAAGTTGATGTAAACGGTTCGGTTTATAAAGTACAAATACATCAAGAAATTAAACAAACAAAAACTCCCCGATTAGTTCGTTCGGTTGCTGTTCCTTCCGGCGAAAGCGCAGAAGCAAAAACCGCTAAACCGACTGAAAGAAAAGGAGGAGGAGTTATTAAAGCTCCTTTACCGGGAGTTATATTAGAAGTAAAAGTTAGGGAAGGTGATGTTGTTAAAATCGGTGATACATTGATGATTATGGAAGCAATGAAAATGGAAAATAACATTAAAGCCGATAAAGAAGGTAAAATTATTAGCTTAAAAGCTAAACAAGGCGATTCCGTGCTTGAAGGGGATGTTCTTGTAGAAATAGGGAGCTAATATATGGAAAAATTATTTGATGCCTTAGGGCAATTTTATAGATACAGCGGTTTTAATAACGTAACTTGGGGTCACGTTATTATGATTATTGTCGGTCTTTTATTTTTATACTTAGCTATTAAAAAAGATTATGAGCCGTTACTATTAGTTCCTATTGGGTTTGGTATTATTATCGGTAATATACCTTTTGTTGAAAATGTCGGACTTCAAATAGGTATTTATGAAAACGGAAGTGTACTTAATTATATATATTTTGGGGTTGTTAAAGGTATTTTCCCTCCTTTAATTTTCTTGGGAATAGGTGCAATGACCGATTTTAGCGCATTGCTGTCAAATCCTAAGTTAATGTTATTGGGTGCAGCAGCTCAATTAGGTATTTTCTTTACATTATTATCGGCATTGGTACTTGGGTTTACACCGGCTCAAGCAGGTGCAATAGGAATTATCGGTGGTGCAGATGGTCCTACAGCTATTTTCTTAGCTTCAAAACTTGCCCCTGAGTTTATAGGAGCAATTGCTATTGCAGCATATTCATATATGGCTTTAGTACCTGTTATTCAACCACCCGTTATTTTGCTTCTTACGACTAAAAAAGAAAGATTAATTAAAATGAAACCTGCAAGAGTTGCAACAAAAACAGAAAAAATTCTTTTCCCTATCGCAGGTGTTTTGTTTACATTATTTATTTCACCCAGTGCATTACCTTTATTAGGTATGTTATTCTTCGGTAATTTACTAAAAGAATCAGGTGTTACAAAACGATTAGCCGAAACGGCAGCAAGACCTTTGATTGATATTGTAACAATTTTATTAGGTGTTACGGTTGGCGCTTCTACACAGGCAACAACATTTTTAACTCCTCAATCAGTTTTAATATTTGTATTAGGTGCGGTTTCGTTTATGATTGCAACAGCAGGCGGAGTACTGTTCGGTAAATTTATGAATCTTTTCTTAAAAGAAGGTGATAAAATTAATCCGATGATTGGAGCTGCAGGTGTAAGTGCCGTTCCCGATAGTGCACGCGTTGTTCACACAATGGGTATAAATGCAGACCCTACAAACTATTTACTTATGCATGCTATGGCACCAAACGTTGCCGGAGTTATAGGCAGCGCTGTTGCAGCAGGTATTTTAATGAGCTTTTTAATGCATTTAGTTTAATATATAGATATTCCCCCTTATTAAGTCGATTTTTCAATGGTTATTCCTCCATTTAATTGAAAAATCGACTTTTTTATTTTCAAAGTTGTATCCGAACTGTGATTTATTTGATTTTATAATAATGATAAAATCGCTAAAATTATATAACTTTGAGACTCTGAACCCGAAATTCGGAGCTTTTAACCACGTTTTTGTCCCTCAAGTGATTTAAATCACCTAAAAAGACCGTTTTATACTTTTTTGTAAAATTCATTTAAAAATTTCAGTATATTAAAATAAATGAATTTTAAAATACTTTGAATAGGAAAATGATGAAAAAATATTTACTAATTATTGCGCTGTTTTTTGTAACAAATATTTGGGGACAAACAAGTATTACTTTTCATGTAAACGATTTATTAGCAGGTCCGGCAAATGCAAATTGGATGTTTGAATTTGATGATCCTGGGTATAGACCTTACGGTTTCTCTGTTCATGATGATAATCCTTTTACACAAGGTCCAAATATATTATTTAATAATTTCGCATATAGAATATTTACTTGGACAAATTCTACTAAGAATGGATATGGACCTTCAAGTTCGACATGCCTTGATGAGATGTTAACTTCTTTGCCGGCTACAACTAATGTTACTTTAAAGTTATATAATTTTACTTTACGGTCTTTTAAGCATTTAAATACCACAAATCCAAACAATAATTGGGCAATATTGGGTGAAGCGGGAGATAAGAGAATCTATACAGATGGAATTGGTGAAATTTACGTGGGTGGTGCACTGAAGTTTCGTGTAACAAATTGTAGATTAACAGTTGTTACACCTTATCCGACTGCTCAGCAATGCAGAGATGATTATCATCTTGCCGGATTCCAAAATAATATTGGTACAGGTTTAGCAGTAACCGGTGCCGGGATGGGAACAATCGATAAAGCTGCAAGTGATGATAATTGGGAAGCTGAACTTGATCCAAATAATACAGGACAAGTAAAATATGATCTTTATACAATAAGCAATGTTATTCAGGACTATTATGGTTATTTTGATTTTAATATCGAGGTGATGCCCAAAACCTTTCAAGAAATTATTGGTGCAAGAGAAATACCGTTATTGGAAGCTACTAATGTAGATATTCCGGAATCTGACATCA
>CALGLM010000121.1 GCA_937930275.1 uncultured Ignavibacteria bacterium | reverse complement strand
GAAGATGATTTAAATAATTTATTTAAAATTGATAAAAAAGTATCTCAAAAAGGAACAATGAATGAGCCGAGTACGGGGCTTGGTTTAATATTATGCAAAGAGTATATTGAAATTATGGGGGGCAAAATATGGGCTACAAGCAGCAAAAAAGACGGAACAACTTTTAATATAATTGTAAAAAGTATAAAAACGGTATAGTAAACAAGGCTTGTAAAAGAACTAAATTAAAAATTTTTTAGAAAAATTAATTTCATAAGTCCGTTAATGTTTTATCTTTTTTAAAGAGAAAATTGTACTTTTTACAAACATTGACTGAGATATTTGTATTACAAATTGATTTTTTTTGAACATAAAAAAAATGCCCCTTTCTTAAAAAGAAAAAAGGAGGATTAAATTTTATATATGGTTTAAATTTTTATAAATTTTACTAATAAAATTTATTACCAAATTACAATTCGTTCTTCAACGGGCTTGTACATTTTGTCACCTTCTTTTATATTAAATGCTTCATAAAACATAGGCAAATTTGAAAGAGGGTTGTTAACGCGACACTTTGCAGGACTGTGGACATCTGTTTTTATAAGCAGTTTCAAAAATTCATCTCTATCATTCGATTTCCACACTTGAGCCCAGCTTAAAAAGAATCTTTGTTTTGGAGTAAAACCTTCAATTTTAGTATCTTGGTTAAATTCCGGAGAATTTTTAAAGGCTTCGTAAGATACTGTTAAACCGCCTAAATCGGCAATATTTTCACCTAAAGTTAGTTCACCGTTTACAGTAATTGTATCAATAACAACCGTGTTATTAAATTGAGTAATAAGTTTATCGGCTCTTTTTGTAAACAATTCCTCGTCGGTTTTAGTCCACCAATCTCGCATATTTCCGTCATAATCGTATTGACGTCCTTGATCATCAAATCCGTGTGTAATTTCGTGACCAATAACGGCACCTATTGCGCCGTAGTTTAATGCATCGTCTGCTTTGTAATCAAAAAAAGGAGGTTGTAAAATTGCAGCGGGAAAAACCACTTCATTTAAAACAGGGTGATAATATGCATTAACAGTTTGTGGTAATATGCCCCATTCACTTTTATCAACTTTTTTGCCTATTTTATTATAATCTTCAATAGTGTTAAAATAAGAGGCTTCCACAACATTTTGATAGTATGACTTGTTTGTGAATTTTAAAGCATCAAAATTTTTCCATTTATCAGGATATCCGATTTTATAATTAAATGCTTTTAATTTATTTAAAGCTTTATCCTTGGTTTCGGGTGTCATCCATTCAAGTTTTTTTATACGAACTTCCATTGCGGAAAGTAAATTTTTAACAAGATTTTCAGCTTTTTGTTTGGCAATAGGTGGAAAATACTTTTCTACATATACTTGCCCTAAAATTTCACCTATCTGATTATTTGCTACGCTTAAAACTCTTTTCCAACGAGGTTGCAAAACTTGCAAACCGTATAAATGTTTGCTATAAAATTCAAATTTTTCATTTACAAAAGGAGAACTTAAATATGAAGCCGAAGCAACTAATAAATTCCACTTTAAGTAGTTTTTAAGTGTATTAATATCGGTGTTTTTAAGTACTTCCGATAGTTTTGTAAAATATTTAATTTGGCTAACGTTAAAATCAAAATCTTTAGAAATTCCGCATTCGCTAAAAAACAATTTCCAATCAAAATAAGGCGAAATTTTACAAAGTTCGTCTAATTTCATTTTATTATAATTAGTTTGTGGGTCTCTTAGCTCAACATTAGTGAAAGAATTTTCTGCTAATTGCTTTTCAAAATTAAAAATATCCTCGGCAATTTTTTCGGCTTCTGCTTGGTTTATGTCTATAAGCATAAACATATTTTTAATAGTTTTTTTGTACAAGGCTATTGTTTCTTTTGTATCATCGTCTTCGCCTAAATAGTATTCGCGTTCAGGTAAACCTAATCCGCCTTGCGAAAGACCTACAATAACCCATTCACTGTTTTTTTGATCTTGTTCGCTACCAAAATTAAATAATGGTGCCGATAAATAGAGATGTGAATAAGCAGCTACTTTAACAAAATCGGTAATATCTTTTATATCATTAATTTTGTTTAAGTAAGGGATAATCGGCTTGTAACCATCTTGTTCAATTTTTGTTGTGTCCATACCTGAGTTAAATAAAGTAGCAAGCTTAGTAAAGTTATCGTTTGATTCAAGCTTTCCGGCTAATATATCATCTACAATAGATTTAACAAGTAAATTATTATCCTCATATAAAACGTCAAATGCACCCCAGCTGCTATGATCTGCGGGAATAGGATTTTCTTTTAACCAACCGCCTATTGCATATTGATAAAAATCATTTCCCGGTTTAACCGAGTTATCAAAGTTTTTTGGGTTAATTTCGGAATTAGGGGATTTTAAAGGGGGTGTTTGTTGTGCCATAATTTGTAATGTTAATAATGAAAATAATAATATTGTGAATTTTTTCATAAAAATACCCGTTTATATTTAAAGTTATAGGCATTAGACGCATTAAAACAAAAAAAGTTAAGCATATTTTAATAAATTATTAATAATATTAGTATTTTAAAAGATTAAAATATAAATTTTGGGAATGATAATGAACTGTAAAAAAATTTCCTTATCGGTTATTATTTTAGTATCTTTTTTTGTCTCATGCACTAAAGAAGTAAAAACAAAAGATGAAAAACAAAAAACAAAAATTGCTTTGGTAATACACGGAGGAGCCGGTGATTTTACTTCCGGTAAATTTAGTCCGGAAGTTGAAAATGCATATAAAGAAAAATTAACCGAAGCTTTACATGTCGGCTATAAAATTTTAAATGATGGAGGCAGCAGTCTTGATGCCGTAGAACGAGTAATAAAAATTTTGGAAGATTCTCCTTTGTTTAACGCGGGAAGGGGAGCAGTAACAACAGCAAAAGGGGAGTATGAATTAGATGCTTCAATTATGGACGGAAGAACTTTGGATGCAGGTGCTATAACCGGGGTATCGCATATTAAAAACCCTATTACTCTTGCGCGCTTAGTAATGGATAACTCGCCTCATGTTTTATTATGGGGGAAAGGTGCGGAAGAGTTTGCGGTTAAACAAGGATTAAAGCTTGTTGATTCGGTATATTTCTTTAATAATGAAAAACGAGCTGCTTATGAAAAACAAAAGCTTGAAGAAGAAAAATTAAAAAATAAAAATAAAAAAAGAAAAGTTTATAAAAGAAAAGCATTTAACTATACCGAAAACTCGATATCAAAATTTGGAACGGTCGGATGTGTTGCGTTAGATAAAGACGGAAATCTTGCAGCAGGCACTTCAACAGGCGGCTTACAGGGTAAAATGACCGGCAGAGTCGGAGACTCACCGATTATTGGTGCAGGTACTTATGCTAATAACTATACTTGTGCTATATCTTGCACGGGACAAGGAGAATACTTTTTAAAAGAAGTTATTGCTTACGACGTATCAGCTTTAGTTGAATACAAGGGAATGTCACTTAATAGTGCCGTTAACCATGTAATTAAAGAAAAATTAAAGGATGCCGGCGGCTTAGGCGGTTTAATTGCTTTAGATAGGTACGGAAATATTGTAATGAATTTTAATACTACAGGTATGTTTAGAGGATATATAACCGATAACGGAAAACCCATAGTAAAATTATATGCTGATTAATTTGGCATTAAATTTGAATATTAAGTAATAAACGGAGAAATAATGAGTAAAAAACTATATATATATTGTTTCGTTTTGATAAGTATAAGCTTAAAAGCTCAAATTGATACAACTTTGTACCTTAAGAACCCAAATTATCAGCAAGAAATGGGTTTATACGATGTATATAAAACTAAACAAGCCGATATTGTTATGTTTGGTAATTCAATTACTCACGGAGCAAATTGGAACGAGTTGTTAGGACGTCAAAACGTTGTTGAGCGCGGAATTTCAAGCGATGTTTTGGACGGATATTTAGCTCGTATTAATACGGTTATTTCGTTAAAACCAAAATTTGTTTTTATAATGGCTGGTATTAACGATATTTATAACTGGCTGCCTGTTGATAAAATATTTGAAAAATATGTGAGACTTATCGGTCAACTAAAAAAGAATAATATAAAACCGGTTATACAATCAACACTATTTGCTGGCACCAAATGGAAATCGTATAGTGATAGAAATAAAGAAGTGCTTAAATTAAACAAATTGCTTTCGGAATATGCTAAGAAGAATTTAATAGAATACATAGATTTAAATAAAAAACTTTCTGCAAAAAATATTTTAATTGCCGAATATACTTATGACGGTTTACACCTAAACGGTAAAGGTTATGAAATATGGGGAGCAGAAGTAGATAAACTTTTAAGAAAATATAGCTTTTAATTTAACAAGGAGAAAAATAGATGAAATCAGGAAATAGGATTATTGACGGGCTATGGTTAATGATGTTTGTAATGGGTTTTTTGTTTTTACTTAACCTTATACCGGCTGACACAAAAATATTTGGTTTGCCGCTTAAACCGGTCGATATCGTTTCGGATTTAAAACAAGATGATGAATACGATTATAGCGATTATAAATTTCAGGATGAACAAGAAGAATCTGATACAAACAATAAATTGTTAAACGAATACTTTTTTAACAAACAAGATTTAAATCAAGCTTCATTCTTTTATTTTGGTGAAAGCGAAAATAGTGCTTCAATTACCGACATCACAAGAAAAGTTAGAATAACGGGAAATGTGGCACAATTAAAGTACTTTTTTGATGCATTAAAACAATCGGGAAGTACAAAAATACGAATTGCCCATTTTGGAGATAGCGGAATAGAAGGTGATTTAATTACTGCACAATTACGCGAAAAAATGCAAAGTGTGTATGGCGGAAAAGGAGTCGGATTTTTATCAATAACATCGCAAGACGTTAAATTTAGAACAACTACCCAAATGGATTTTTCCAATAATTGGGAAACCGCTTCGGTTTTTACAACAAATCCAAAAAAATATCCTCTTGGGGTTAACGGTGAAGTATTTTTACCAAAGCCAAATAGTTATGTTGAATATACGGCTACTCCCAGAAAATTTAAAAATATTAAGTCTTTTAATACGGTAAGATTATTCTATAGTGATTCAGATAATAGTCAAGTAAGTGCATCATTTGACGGCGGTGAAAAACAGACGGTTAATCTTTCCCCTTCATCTAATGTAAAAGAGTTGGTTTTTGACGCTAAAAAGAGTGTTAAAAAGGTTAGATTGGAATTTCCTAATACTAAAAAAGGATATTTTTACGGTGTTAGCTTAGAAGAAGGAAACGGTGTTTATGTTGATAACTTCCCGTTACGCGGTAACTCGGGTGCTTCCATTAAAGATATTCCGGTTGATAATTTAAAAGATTTTAATAAACTTATGAATTATAAATTAATAATTCTTCAATTTGGATTGAACGTTGCAAGCCAAAGACAGCGTGATTTTGGCTGGTACGAAAAAGAAATGGCATCTGTTATTAGTCATTTAAAATCAGCTTTTCCAAATACAAGCATATTATTAATAAGTGTTAGTGATAAAAGTGTTAAAAAAGGCTCAAATTTTGTAACCGATCCGGGAGTAATTAGTCTTTTAAAAGCACAACAAAGTATTGCCGAAAGCAACGGAATAGCTTTTTGGAATTTATTTGAAGCTATGGGCGGACCTAACAGTATGCCAAAATGGGTTGATAGCAATCCTCCAAAAGCATTTAAAGATTATACGCACTTTAACTTAGACGGTGCTTCAGACATTGCAGAATTGTTAGGCGATGCATTACTTGAAGCTGCTAAAAAATAAACTCTTTTTGTTAATATTCCCCTATAATTTTATAGGGGAATATTTTTATTCCGACTGTTCTTAATATCTCAAACAACTATTTTATACAACTAAACTTATCCACGGATACTTATGGATACTTCGTTTTTACAACGTTTATTTGAAACCTTAAAATATCACGCAGATTCACCCATGATATTTAATAGCGGTTTTTTCCTGTTTTTCTTTTTATTTACAATTTTTTTCTATCAATTTTTTTATAACTTAAAAAGGGCAAAATTTTTATTTTTAACCGTTCTTTCTGTTTATTTTTATTATAAAAGTAGCGGTTTTTATTTCTTTTTAATAGTGGTTAGTTCTTTTATTGATTTCGGCGCCGGTTTGTGGATGGAGCGTTTGGAAAAAACGTGGGAAAGAAAAGCATTAATGATTGCAAGCGTAATTACTAATTTCGGAATATTGGGATATTTTAAATACACCAATTTTCTTTTCGATACTTTAAACGCACTTCATCTATCAAAATTTCAACCTGTTGATATCTTTTTGCCTGTTGGTATTTCGTTTTTCACGTTTCAATCTTTAAGCTATACCATTGACGTTTATAGAAAAGAGCTAAAAGCGGAAAGAAACTTTTTAGATTTCTTGTTTTTTGTGTCGTTTTTCCCCCAACTTGTTGCCGGTCCTATTGTGCGTGCAGCAGACTTTTTACCCCAATTGCGTAAGCCGACAATTGTAACTAAAGATGATATTGGTAAGGCAGTGTTTTTGATTGCAACGGGACTTTTTAAAAAAGCAGTTATTGCCGATTATATAAGCATTAATTTTGTTGATAGAATTTTTGGATGGCCCACAAGATTTACGGGAGTTGAAAATTTACTGGGATTATACGGTTATGCCTTACAAATTTATTGCGATTTTTCCGGATATAGTGATATGGCAATTGGCTTGGCTTTATTGCTTGGCTTTAAACTTAGGATTAACTTCGATAGTCCTTATCAATCTTCAAGTATTACCGAATTTTGGAGACGTTGGCATATATCTTTATCTTCTTGGTTAAAAGATTATTTATATATAACTTTGGGCGGTAACAGAAAAGGCAAAGTTCGACAATATGTCAATTTAATGATTACTATGTTATTAGGCGGGTTGTGGCACGGCGCTGCATGGAAATTTGTTGTTTGGGGCGGTATTCACGGATTTATACTTGCAGTTGAAAAATCCCTCAATTTCCCTAATTGGGTAAAAAAGAGTAAAGTAAATCATGTAATAGGGGTAATAGTTACATTTCATATTGTTTGTTTGGCTTGGATATTTTTTAGAGCTCCGTCATATAAAGATGCTATTGATATGATAAATCAAATTTTATTTTACTTTAACGGTGCGGTATTTTTCCAATTTGTTCAAGCATATCCTATTATTGTTTTAATGATGGTAACTGGATTTATTTTGCACTTTACGCCAAAATCAATGGAAGAAAAAGCGGAACATTTTATACAAAAATTGCCGTTGGTTGGTAAAGCATTAGTTTTAGTAGTTGTAATATGGTTAGTAATTCAAGTAAAATCAAGCGACATACAGCCGTTTATTTATTTCCAATTTTGATAAATTAGTAATTATTAGGTGTTATAAGGCTGCTTAAATACTTTGTAAGCAGCCTTTTTTTATTCCCCAATAATTAATTTGTTTTTATTATTAAAATAAATTATATTAATTATTAATAGTAACTATATTTACCATTTTATCAATCAATACTTAAATAAAGCAAGGGGTATTTGTTATTAAAAGTATTCTATTAAATGTAACATTTTTTTGTGCTGTTTTATTATTAAAACTTAATGCCCGAGATAACTATAGTAAAATGAATTTATGGGTAAATTCGGGTATAGGCATTAATAACTCATCAGTCTTAGCTTTTGGCAGTAACATTAATGTTAAAACATTTTCTTTTTATTCTCAAGTTGGATATCAAAAGATATCTCGACTTATTGGAGGGATTGATGACGGCAATGTAAAAGGCGAACTTACGTTGAATGCCTTAAATTTAGGGGTTGGGTTATTATTGCAAAAAAGATATTATTATGGGGCGTTTTTTATTGGACCGGCAGTAGTATTTGGAGAGGAAAGAGGGAATAATATAGTTGAAGAATACGTTACTTATCAGTTATTCAATAAAAGTAACTTTGTAACTTTAGGTATTACATTCAATTCGCAGTTATTTGTATATATTTATAAAAATACTGCTTTAGGATTAGAGCTTTACGGGGTTATAAATAATAAAAGGAGTATGGCGGAAGTTAAAACTTCTGTTTGTGTTTACTTGGATTATTTGTAAATCCATTTTTTTATAAAACTAAAATTTAAGAAGTACATGTATAAACCATTGTTAGTTTTAATTTTATTAATTAATTTAACCATGTATGCTCAAGATGATAGCACCGACTTTAGATATTGGATAAATACGGGTGTTGGGTTAAACAGCTCCTCAACGTTCGCATTCGGTGTAAACTACAATTTTTCAATTGGGGACTTATATTCACAAGTCGGCTATCAATCGATATACAGATATATAGGGGAATTTAACTACGATTATAGTTACATGGAGTTTCCTTTAAAAGCAATTAACATAGGTGTTGGGGATGTTATTATAGGAGAATATTATTTTGCTTCGTTTATGGTTGGTCCTGCATATGTTTGGGGTACAAAAAAAGAAGTAACAACAAATTTAAATGTTTTTAACGATTATATTGAAGAAGAAGCCGGGTTTTCAACTGTAGGATTAGTTTTTAATACACAATTAATATTCACGTTTATTAAAGAAATGGGAATAGGGGTTGAACTTTACGGTAATATTAATTCAGTTAGAAGTATTGCAGAAATTAAATTGACTTTTCATTTAAACAACGGAAAATTTGTTTATTAATAAGTTTGGTAATTTGAAACAAAAAGGGGCTTTATAAAACAATTATGCTAATAAACACTGCTATAGCGGTAATATTTAAGCAGATTTATAAATATTTTGCCGATTTATTTGTAAACACATCAATAATTACCGCTATAAAAGTATTTTTTTGTTAAAAATATTTCATATATTTACATACATGATTTTTATTTGGAAAATATACCTTTATGGCAGTAAAAACCATTAAAATAGAGAAACCCGAAGATTTAGCTCTAATTATTCTTAATCAAAGAAAAAAGAGTAAGTTAAGCAGAAATAAACTTGCATTAATTGCAGGAGTAGGGCGTACCGCAATTTTTGATATTGAACACGGTAAAACAACTTACCAAATCGATACACTTATAAAAATTTTATCCGTTTTAAATCTTAATTTATGCATAGAAGGTATAATTTTGGGAGATTTGGATTGAGAACTGCTAAAGTATTTAATTTTGGGGTTCATTGCGGTTATCTTGAGGAAGTTAAACGAGGTAAAGAATATAAATTTACTTATTTGGAAGAATATAACGGGATGCCGATTTCATTAACAATGCCAATAGATAAGAAATTTTATTTTTTTAACGAATTTCCCCCCTTTTTTGATGGTTTACTACCTGAAGGATTTAATTTAAATGAGCTATGCAAGAGAATGAAAATTGATAAAGACGATTCATTCAGTCAGCTATTGCTTGTCGGGAAAGATGTTGTCGGTTCGGTAACTGTGGAGTCCGCCGATGAGTAGATGTCCATTAACTTATCAAGTGATAAATGATGGTTTATACTCAAAAGAAGGTATTCGAAAACTTAATAATCGTTTGGCAACACTTCTTCCGCTTGAATTTACAAAAGATGAACTACTTGAAGAAGCTGCTGCAAGAAGTGTAAAAATTTCTC
>CALGLM010000120.1 GCA_937930275.1 uncultured Ignavibacteria bacterium | reverse complement strand
ATTCAAAAAATAACGAAAAGAAATTTTCATGAATAAATTCTTTAACTTGAACAGATAAATTCATATCATTTAGAATTGCATCCAGTATCAAATCTACGTCCACATTCAAGTCTTCAATATCATCTGTAAATTCTTTTAATTTAACATCATCTTTAGAAGCAAGAACATAATTAACATAAGGGAAATTTATTAATTCGGTTACCTCTTCGGCAAAACTTAAGCCTTTATTAAAATATTCTTCGTTAAAATTTAAATCACCGACAATAATATAATTCCCGTTTTTTAAATCGGGTTTATTTGTTTCCAATGAAATATTAACCGATGTTGATAATTTTTCGGAGAATAATATTTTAGGAAGGATTATTTCGTTAGACGTAACATCACCGTATAAACCAATTTTTTCAATGCTTTTTTTTGAAGCTTGATAAAATATATTAGCAGAACTTAATAAGCCGTCATATGAAATACCAAACCTTTCCGAAATAATGAAATTGGGATGTGTAAGTAAGTCAAACGAAGGAATTAAAGCAATATCGTAATTTTCGTTTGCTAACTCTCTACTAAGCAACGAAGCTTGTTTAAAGTGAATATTTGCATGATATTTTTGAGGAAATATTTTGGCAAATATTTTAGCATAAACTATGTTTGGTAATAATATATTCATAATTTAATAAAAACAAAAAGCCGCATAAGCGGCTATAAAATAAAATTTTAGAATAAAAACTATTTAAGATTTTTATCTTTAATACGAGCAGCTTTTCCTGAAAGTCCGCGTAAGTAGTAAAGTTTAGCTCTACGAACTTTACCTTCTCTAACTAATTCTATTTTTGCAATTTTTGGAGTGTTGTAAGGGAAAATTCTTTCTACACCAACACCGCTGGCAATTTTTCTAACGGTAAATGATTTAGAAGCACCTGCACCGCGAATAGCAATAACGTCGCCTTCAAAAGGCTGAATTCTTTCTTTATCACCTTCAATAACTCTTACGTGCACTCTAACTCTATCCCCGGGTTTAAAGCTCGGGAAATCAGCTCTCAACTGATCAGCAACGACTTCTTTTAATAAGTCCATAATTTACTCCAATCTATTTTTGTTTTTCCACTTTTCAGTCAAAATAAGCGATTGCTCATTTTTCCACTTTTTAATTTCTTTCTCGTTCCCGGAAAGTAAAACTTCCGGAACACGCATTCCTCTATACTCCGCAGGTCTTGTATAATACGGAGCTTCTATAACTTCGCCGTCCATAAACGAATCGTTTAATGCACTTTCACTATCGTTTAAAACTCCCGGTATCAATCTTACAACAGAATCAACAATTACCAAAGCTAAAAGCTCGCCGCCGCTTAATACAAAATTTCCGATCGATACCTCGTCTGTGGCAAATACTTCTCTAACTCTATCGTCAATACCTTTGTAATGCCCCGCAATAATAATTATATTTTTTGCAAGAGAAAATCGATTTGCCGTTTTTTGATCATACTTAACCCCCGAAGGAGAAGTAAAAATAATATGATCATAATTTCTTTCACTTTTTAAGTGTTCAATGCACTCAAAAAACGGCTCCGGTTTTAATAACATACCGGGTCCTCCTGCAAACGGCTTATCATCAATCTGTTTATGCTTATCGTGCGTATAATCGCGTAAGTTATGAACATAAATTTCAACTTTTTGCTTATCTTGGGCACGTTTTATAATACTCGTTTCCAAAGGACTTGCTAACAAATCAGGAACAGCCGATATTATATCAATCCGCATCGCCATCAACAAATTCCGCATTTTCGGTTAATTCCATTTCCTTTTTTTTTGGATTAAAAGATTTTATAAAAATCTTTAACGCCGGAATTAAGACCTCGTTATCATTAACATCTTTTAAAACATAAACATCGTTTGCGGGCAAACTAATTACATCTTCAATAATTCCAAAGAACACACCGTTTTTTTTAACACGACTTCCGATTAAATCATGAATAAAATATTCATCTGTACCCAGTTTAACTTCATAACCGGATTTGACAAATATTTTCTTTCCAATCAAAAAACTTACATCTTCGCTTGTTTCAAAATTTACAAACTTAAGATTAATTAAGTTTCCCGAAAGTCGCACTTCTTTTACAAGAAATTCTTTTAACTGACCGAAAACCTCAATATAAACGCTTTTTAATTTGAAGAACCGATCCGGAAAATCCGAATACGATTTTAATGCAATAAAGCCTTCATACTTTGAAAGAGCAACTGCCTCGGCAATTAGAAAAAAATCTGTATTTTCTGCCAATTTACTAATTAGTCTAAAACCTTTAAAATTGATCTTTTACCTTCTTTGGCGGCAACCGCAGTTAATAAAATCCGCATAGCTTGCGCAGTTTTACCTTGTTTTCCGATTACCTTTCCAACATCATCGGCACCAACTTTAAGTGTTAATTCTATCGTCTTTTCATCCGGATATTCATCAACAACAGCAACATTTTCCGGTGAATCGACTAAGTGTTTTGCAATAAATTCTACAAATTCTTTCATAAGAATACCTTGAATAAATTAGCACGGTGCACAGTTTGTTGAACAAAAACTATTTTATAGGTTAGCTCTGTCCTTCTTCGGAAGCAGCACCTTTTACTTCCTCGTTTGTTTCAACTTTTGATGCTTTTTTTACGCTATCTTTAGCTTTATATTGGTGAGTAGCTTTCCACTCTTCCATCTTTTTGGCTATTTCTTCTTCAGCAACGCCTTGTTTTTTTAATTCTATTTGGTATAAAATACCATTTTTTGAAAGAAGGTTTTTTACTGTTGCCGTTGGTTCGGCTCCGCATCCTAACCAATAGATTGCTCTTTCGGCATTAATTTCTATTGTTTGCGGTTCTGTTCTTGGGTTATAATTGCCTAATGCTTCAATAAATTTACCGTCGCGTGGGCTTCTTGAATCTGCTGCAACCACTTTATATATTGGTTGTCTCTTCTTTCCCATTCTTTTTAATCTTAGCTTTACTGCCAAATTAGTATTACCTCCGAGTAATGAATAAATTACCTTTTTTTCTTTTTGTGTTTATTCTTGTTTTTACTTTTTGCTTTGTTTACTGCTCCGCCGGTAAGCAATTGCTTGCCGCCTTTAGCTTGAAACATTCGCATCATGTTTTTCATTTCATCAAACTGTTTTATCAGTCTGTTCACGTCTTGAATGCTGTTCCCGCTTCCTATTGATATCCTTTTTCTTCGGCTACCGTTTAGTATTTTAGGGTTTTTTCTTTCTTCTTTGGTCATCGATTGAATTATCGACTCAACCTTAACCAATTCTTTATCGTCTATTTCAGTATCTTTTATAGCACTGCCAAGACCCGGGATCATTGATAGCAACGATTTAATTGACCCCATTTTTTTTATCATCTTAATTTGCTTTAAAAAATCGTTAAAGTCAAATTTATTTTCTAACATTTTTTTCTGCAAATCTTCGGCTTCGTCCTGGTCAAACTGGGCTTGGGCTTTTTCTACCAACGAAATTATATCGCCTCTTCCCAATATTCTTGACGCCATTCTATCAGGATGGAAGATTTCTATTGTTTCAAGCTTCTCTCCCAAACTTATAAATTTGATAGGTCTATCTACTACAGCTTTTATTGATATAGCACAACCGCCTCGTGTATCACCGTCCAATTTGGTTAAAACTATACCGTCATAATCAACTCTATCATGAAAAGCTTTTGCAGAATTAACCGCATCTTGACCTGTCATGCTATCAACAATAAATAATGTTTCAGTAGGATTTACTTTTTTCTTTATATTTCCTACTTCATCCATTAATGTTTCATCAACATGCAAACGACCGGCAGTATCTATTATTACAGTATCTAATCCGTTCTCTTTAGCATATTTTAAGCTGTCTTCAGATATCTTTACCGCATCTTTTAATCCGTCAATCGTAAACACCGGAACATTTATTTTTTGTCCCAATAATTTTAACTGATCTATAGCAGCAGGTCGGTATATATCGGCAGCCGTTAATAATACTTTACGATTTTTAGCACTTAAATATTTTGCAAGTTTTCCGGCAAACGTTGTTTTACCGCTACCTTGTAATCCTACAAGCAAAATTACCGTTAAACCTGAAGGATTTACCGATATTTCGGTATTTCTTCCCCCCATTAACGCAGTTAATTCATCATAAATAATTTTTGTAATTAACTGTCCGGGAGAAACTGAAGTTATTACTTCTTTTCCCAGTGCTTTTTCTTTAACGTCGTCAATAAATTTTTTGGCAACTTTATAGTTGACATCAGCATCTAAAAGAACAACACGGATTTCCCTTAGGGTATCCGCTATATTACTTTCCGAAAGCTTACCTTGTCCGGTTACTTTCTTAAGTACTTTTTCTATTTTATGTGTTAGGTCTTCAAACATATCGCAAACTTACAAATTTAACAAATTTTTGTGAAAATATCAATAGTTTTTTTTAGTTCTCTTTAAGCGCGTTTGCACCGGTTACAATTTCCGATATTTCTTTTGTAATTGCTGCCTGACGTGCTTTATTGTAGGTAATGCGTAATGTTCTTATAATATCTTTTGCGTTTTCGGTCGCCATATCCATTGCCGTCATTCTTGCACCAAGTTCCGCTGCATATGATTCCAAAAAAACTTTAAATATTTTAGCATTTAAGGCACGCGGAATTAAAGTATCTATTATTGCCGCTTTTCCGGGTTCGTAAATATACTCGCTCCCTTCTTTTATTTCGGTCGTGTTTTCGTTCTTTATCGGCAGTAATAAATCAAGTTTTAAGTTTTGCTGCATAACAGATTTAAACTCGTTATATACAACATAAACATTATCAAACAAGCCGTTCAAATATTTGTACTTTATTTCATTCATAACTTGAACGGCTGATTGAAATTTCAAATTACCGAACAAACCGGTATAATCTTTATTTACGTTATATCCGTTTTTTACAAAATACTCCGTTCCTTTTTTACCGACACAGTATAATGTAACATTCCCGGATTTATTCAATTCTTTTAATTCATTATTTATAAATTCTTCGGCACGGCGAATAACATTCATATTAAAGCTACCGCACATTCCCCTATCGGATGTAACAATAACCATAGCAACCGATTTAACTTCCCTTACTTCAAAAAAAGGATGAGTATAATTTTGCTCTTTGGCAATTAAATTATTTAACACATCATAAATTTTTCTTGAATAAGGACGAGCATTTATAACATTTTCCTGAGCACGTCTTAAGCGAGCCGCAGCAACCATCTTCATCGCTTTGGTTATTTGTTGTGTGTTTGTAACACCTACTATGCGTCTTTTAATATCGCGTAATGTAGCCATAAAATTT
>CALGLM010000119.1 GCA_937930275.1 uncultured Ignavibacteria bacterium | reverse complement strand
CGGCAAATAATGGACCTATCTTAAAACCTTCTTCACATTTTCTAATTGTTCCGTAGCCTTTAATTACATCACCTTGCTTATAAGCAAGTGTAAAACTTTCGGGTAATTTTATCCACTCGGATAAAAATTGCGGACGGGAAGCGGGGAAACATTCAGAATCGTATATAAGCAGATTATTAAAGGGTATATCATTAATATCAGTAATATTGGGATTTAAATTTACATTTATTAAACCGGTTGTTTTATATCTTACGTTTCTATGGGCATAAATAAAACCGGATTTCTTATAATTTTCTTGTTGGTCAACAACACCGTCTAAACCGCACAAAATACCGTTTAACGATTCTAAAGCTCTATTCCATAATTTAATACCGTAACCTTTACCTCTATATTCAGATTTTACGATATAAAAGCCTACAAAGCTAAACTCGTTTATATATTTTATTGCAGTAATTACTGCAATAGGTTTATCATTAAGTAACCCAATCCACCATCCTGTGTTATCAGTTTTATAGAAAGCATTTAAGTCGTAAATTCCGGGATTCCAGCCTTCTTTTGATGCCCATTTTACAGCAATATTAGCTTCTTCAGATGACATATTGCGGATTAAATAATTATTGTTTTGCATAATAATCCCTTGTTATTTTAATTAAAAAATAAGAATAAATAAAATAAATACAAAGAATATTTTAAAATAAAAAAGGGGACTTGAATAATCCCCTTAGAATTAAAATATCAAAAAAAATAAAATTATCTTTTATTTCTTTTTTTCCCGCTTCTTCCGCTATCTTTAGAAGGAGTCCAATTATCTTCAAATCTGGTTCTTGTGTTACCTGAAGAACGTTCAGAGCCTCGTCTATCTCTATCACTGCGAGATTCACTTTTCCTATCGTTTGAATAGGGTTTTTCACTTCTACTCGGCTTACTGTCACTTCTTCGGCTTTGTCTTCTATCACTATCGCCTCTAAAGCTTCTTTTATCGTCTCTTCTTTCACCGGTTCTATCGCTTCTTGGCGAACTGCTTCTTTCATTTCTGGATGAGCTGCTTCTTCTTGAACTACCGCCTCGTTTTGATTCTGAAACTTCAACAACAATGTCACGCTTTTTTAACTTTTTATCTTTAAAAGAACTTAAAATTAAATCCGCAACGTTTGATTCGACTTCAAAGAAAGAGTAATTCTGTAAAATTTCAATTTCGCCGATTTCAATATCTTTTGTTCTTGTATAATCATTAATCATACCGATTAAAGTAGTGGGGCGTAAATCATCAGTTCTGCCTAAATTAATAAAGAAACGAGTAAATTCGTAAGCTGCACTTCTTTTTCCTGATTTAGTCTTTTTAACTTCCATCGGAGTATTTAAATCAGGCATATTTTTGTAGTAGTCCAAAAATCGGTTAAACTGAACAGAAACAAATTTTTTAATCAACTCTTCGTAATCTAACCATTCAAGTTTTTTGAATATAGTAGGTAAGTATGGATCAATTTGTGAATAATCAACTTCAGTTTTTTCAACCGTATCAATTAAGCTAAATAATTGCTTTTCGCAAACTTCTTGACCGGTGGGCACTTCAACATATTTAAAAGTTTTGTTAATCTGTTTTTCAATTAATTTAATTTTACTTTTATCTCTTAAACCGGCAATAATAATCGAAATTCCTTTTTTACCAGCTCTTCCTGTTCTACCGCTTCTATGCGTATAAACTTCGTTTTCATCGGGCAAATTATAATTAATTATATGGGATAAAGAATCAACATCAATTCCGCGTGCGGCAACATCGGTAGCTACCAATAATTTTAAGTTTCTAATACGGAACTTATTCATTACTGTATCTCTTTGTGCTTGCGATAAATCACCGTGTAAAGCATCTGCATTATATCCGTCATTCATTAATGCTTCGGCAACTTCTTGAGTTTCTTTACGAGTACGGCAAAAAATTATACCGTAAATGTTAGGGAAATAATCTACTATTCTTTTTAATGCTAAATACCTATCTTTTGAATGAACAAAATAGCAAAGATGTTCAACATTTTCAGCACCGGTATTCTTTTTGCCTACAGAAACTTCAATAGGTTCGTGCATATAGTTTTTTGCAATTGCCATAACTTCAT
>CALGLM010000118.1 GCA_937930275.1 uncultured Ignavibacteria bacterium | reverse complement strand
TCTTTCTTATTATAACGGTACAAAATTTACTACTGTAACTGGACTTACCGTTAACAAAGTTAATAATATTTTTACAGATATTAATAACTTAAGATGGATTTGTACCGATGACGGAATTTTGACAATAGACCCAAATTTTAATAAAACATTTTTGTTGGTTCAAAATACCGGATTAACAAATAATTTTGTCCGATCCGTAAAACAAGATAAAAAAGGTGTGATTTGGATAGCTACTTTTGGCGGGGGAGTTTGTAAGTATAAAAAATATTGAAACTTTAGTTACAAAATTATTTATAAGAAAGATAATTATTTAAATTGCAATTAAATTATTCAATTGTTAAGTTTAAAGGTTATTATTAAATTTTTATTTTACAAAACGGAGATACAATGAAATACCTTTTTTCTGTAATTTTAGCAGTATTTTTAATTAGTACTGTTGCTTGCCAAAGCAAAGTTGAAAAAAAAGACTTAAAGACATTTAAAGATAGTGTTAGTTATGCTATCGGTTACGATATAGGCTCTAACTTCAGAAATCAAGAAATTGATGTTGAATTAGACATGGTTAAAAAAGGAATAGAAAGAGGATTAACCGATACATCTGCTGCCGCTGCTATTTTTACAAAAGAAGAATTACAACAAATATTTGGCGTTTTACAACAAAAAATGATGGAAAAACAGCAATCAAAAATGGATGGCGTAGCTAAAAAGAATAAAGATGTTGAAGATAAGTTTTTAGCTGAAAACTCAAAAAAACCGGGTGTTGTTACTTTACCAAGCGGCTTACAATATAAAGTTATTAAAGCCGGAAACGGTGCGTCTCCTAAAGCTACTGATAAAGTTACAGTTCATTATCGCGGTACTTTAATTAACGGTCAAGAATTTGATAGCTCGATTGGAAGAGGCGAACCGGTTACTTTCCCTGTAAACGGTGTTATTCCGGGTTGGACAGAAGCTTTACAGCTTATGAAAGTAGGCGATAAATGGGAATTATATATTCCTTCTGCATTAGCTTACGGCAACAGAGGTGCTGGTCAAATGATTGAACCAGGTGCAACTTTAATTTTTGAAGTTGAGCTACTCGGAATCGGCGAACCTGAGAAAAAATAATAAGCCTATATAAAATTTTAAGCCCCGTATCGGGGCTTTTTTTTTATATCAACGATATTAGTTTGTGTTTGTCAATTTTGCCGTTATTATTATAAGGAATTTCGGCAATAAAAATATATCTTTTCGGAATTTTAAATTTCGGTAGTTTTCTTTTTAAATAATCGTTAATAAATTCCGCATTAATTTTAATATTGGTTTTAATAAA
>CALGLM010000117.1 GCA_937930275.1 uncultured Ignavibacteria bacterium | reverse complement strand
ATGCATTTAACGATGCACGTGAAGATAGCCAAGTAGGTGTTATAATTTTAACCGGAAACGGACCTGCAAAAGACGGTAAATATGCATTTTGTAGCGGAGGTGATCAAAAAATTAGAGGAGATAAAGGGTACGTAGGTAAGGACGGAATTCCAAGATTAAATATATTAGATGTTCAAAAACAGATAAGAAGCATTCCCAAACCCGTAATTGCTCTTGTTGCAGGATATGCTATAGGAGGAGGACATGTTTTGCATATCGTTTGCGATTTAACTATTGCGGCAGATAATGCTATATTTGGTCAGACAGGTCCAAAAGTAGGAAGTTTTGACGGGGGTTTCGGAAGTAGTTATTTGGCAAGAATAGTCGGTCAAAAAAAAGCAAGAGAAATTTGGTACTTATGTCGGCAATACAATTCAAAAGAAGCTTTAGAAATGGGGCTTGTTAACAAAGTTGTCCCTGTTGAAAAATTGGAAGAAGAGGGAATACAATGGGCTAAAGAAATTTTGCAGCATAGCCCGTTAGCTATTCGATTATTAAAATCAGCTTTTAATGCCGAACTTGACGGACAAGCAGGGATTCAAGAACTTGCCGGAAATGCGACTTTACTTTACTATATGAGTGACGAAGCACAAGAAGGAAGGAACGCATATAATGAAAAAAGAAAACCTGATTTTTCAAAATTCCCACGAGTGCCTTAGTTTATGAGTACAGAAATTGTAAAAAGTGTTTCTAAACTTGAAAGTTGGATTTTGGCAAGCAGACCAAAAACTTTGCCTGCCGCCGTAGCTCCAGTTTTAGTAGGTACTGCGGTAGCTATAAAGGATGATAAATTTAATCTTACTGCTTTTTTAATCGCGCTAATTTGTTCTATATTAATACAAGTGGGCACTAACTTTGTTAACGATTTATATGACTACTTAGCCGGAAGTGACAGAGAAGACAGGCTGGGTCCCAGAAGAGCTTTAGCTACGGGCTTAATAACCGTTAACGAAATGAAATTTGCAATTTTTATAACTTTTATTGTCACTTTTTTACTCGGTATGTATTTAGTTTATATGGGTGGTTTTGTCGTGTTTTTAATCGGTATTCTTTCAATTTTTGCAGGAATTGCATATACTGCAGGTCCATATCCGTTAGCTTATAACGGGTTAGGTGATATTTTTGTTTTTATTTTTTTTGGATTTGTAGGAACAGTGGGAACATATTTTGTTCAAGCTTTGCAGGTTAATGCTTTTGTTTTTTTGGCTTCGGTCCCTGTCGGTGCTTTAATAACTAATATTTTGGTAGTAAATAACTATAGAGATATAGAAGCAGATAGACTATCGGGCAAGCATACTTTGGCAGTAAAATTTGGCAGAAAATTCACACGATATCAATATTTACTTTTTATGATTCTTTCATACTCAATTTTACCGCTTGTTTTTTTTAGTTTTAAGCAAAGTCCGTTTATTTTTATTCCTCTGCTTTCTTTACCTATTGCTATAAAATTGATTAAAATGATTTTCACTTTTACCGGAACAGAATTAAATAACACACTTGCTTTAACGGCAAAACTTTCGGCAATTTACGGATTATTATTCGCCCTTGGCATTTTATTATGAAAGTTACATCGGTTAATTATAGTAATTTTAATTACAATTTAACTAAACCATTAGATACTTCCCAAAATAAAATTAACATACGAAAGTCATTATTAATTAATATTACGTTTTCAAACGGCTTAACTATTACCGGTGAAGCCGCTCCTTTAACGGGATTTTCAAAAGAAAGTTTGGAAGAAGTTTTAGAAAATTTAATTACAATAATCCCTTTAATAACAGCATTTGATTTCGAGGGTGATTATAAAAAAAATTTTAATTTTATTAATTCTATTTGTCGTTATCCTTCATTAAATTTTGCATTACAAACTATTTTATTAAAATATTACATTTTTACAAAAAATGACCCCTTTTACAAACCTAATAAAGTTAATATTAAAATGAACGGTTTGATTTCTATAAACAATCGAAATATTGATTACGATACAAAAAGACTTGTTAAAGAAGGATTTAAAACAATAAAATACAAAATTGGAATTGAGGATTTTGATATTGAATATTCAATCTTAAAAAACATTCTGAATAACAACGGTGATTCATTAAATATAAGAATAGACCCCAATAGCAGCATTAACAAAGAAAATTTGTTATACTATTTTGATAAATTAAATTTATTAAAGTACGAGTATATCGAAGATCCCGTAAATAATTTGAATGATTTAAATATTATTACAAAATATACCCCTAAAATAGCATTAGACTCTACTCTTTTTAATATTAAAGAAATTGAGTATATAATTGAACAATACGGAATAAAATACTTTATAATAAAACCGACACTGCAAGGGAACTTATTTGAAATATTCAACCTACTTACAAATCCCAAGTATAGTAATATAAATTTTATAATTTCTTCTACTTTTGAAAGTTATTATTCCGCCTATATATTATTTTACCTTGCTGCTTTACGAATCGAGACGACCCACGGATTAAGCACATTCAAAATGTTAGATTGTTGTAGCAATAATTATATATACAAAGAAGATACCTGTATTGTTGATTTAGCTAATCCTGATTTTGTAACATCAACAAATAATTATAATATCAATAATTTAGAAATTTTTACCAACTTAAATAAAAACAACAATAATGTGCTTTTTGTAAATAAAAATGTTAGCATAACTTACAATAATTTTTATTATATAATTTTAAGAAATAATTTAAGTCAAAAAAACAAGAAATTATCCGACTGCAATGTTTCGATATACGAAAGTTCGACAATTGATTTAATAAAGAATATTTTTTACTTATGGAGCATAAATTCTAACCCGATAATTTTTGATTATAGGATAGGATTTTCAAACAGCGAAGAGCTTGCAATTAAGTTTAATGTTAATGCTCTAATTGCACAAGATACTATTAATTATTACCATTATAACCCGATAGTTTACACCGGGAATAAACTTATTCTTTTCACTTCCGGAAGCACGGGCTTACCCAAAGCAGTAATTGTAAGTTTGGATTCAATAATAAAATCGTCAATTAAATTTATAAAATATTTTAATGTTACTAAGGATAATTCTTTTATTGCTTCTTTACCCGTTAATCATATTGGCGGGTTAATGATTATATTTAGAGGAATAATTTCCGGTTCTAAAATATTTATACCCGAATCAACTAATTACAAAGACTTACTTGATATTATCATTAATAATAGAATTGATTTTATATCATTAGTACCGAAACAACTTCAAGATTTATTGGATAACAATGTAGATTTAACAAGATGCAAAGCCGTAATTTTAGGGGGAGCAAAATCTGATTCAAAATTAATAAAAAGGGCATTAGAAAGGGGAATTAATTTATATAAAGTTTACGGCAGCTCAGAAACTTGCAGTATGGTTACAATAGCTTCTCCTGATGATTTAAAGCAAAATCCCCTATCTTCAGGTAAACCGTTTAGCGATGTTCAAGTATTTATTAATAAAGATAATAATCTATTAACTGAGTCTAATATTAAAGGTGAAGTTGTAATAAAATCAGACACTTTATATAGTGCATATTTAAATACCGACTTAAGGGAATATTCAGAAAATAAGATTGGCGATTATTACTATACAAAAGACTACGGTTTTATTGATGATGACGGAAGTTTAATAATTGAAGCAAGAATTGATGATATAATTATCTCGGGAGGTGAAAATATTTCCCCTGAAGAAATCAGAAAAGCAATTTTAGAAATAGAAGAAATTGATGATGCGATTGTAATAGGAATTGAAGATAAAAAATGGGGACAAGTACCAATTGCATTTATTAAAACCAATATTAAAATTAATGCGGAATTTATTAACAATTATTTAAAATTAAAATTACAAAAATTTAAAATTCCGAAACAATATATTTTTATTGACGAATTCCCTTATAATAACAACGGTAAAATTGACAAACACAAACTAATGTCGTTTATATAAAAAAAAGCCCCGATACGGGGCTTAAAACTTTATATAGGATTATTATTTTTTCTCAGGTTCGCCGATTCCTAATAGCTCAACTTCAAAAATTAAAGTTGCACCCGGTTCAATCATTTGACCGGCGCCTCTGTTTCCGTAAGCTAATGAAGAAGGAATATATAATTCCCATTTATCGCCAACTTTCATAAGCTGTAAAGCTTCTGTCCAACCCGGAATAACACCGTTTACAGGG
>CALGLM010000116.1 GCA_937930275.1 uncultured Ignavibacteria bacterium | reverse complement strand
AACGAATTTTCATCGGTCAAAATATCAGTATGGCCGCTTGTATATGAAGCTATTACAGGACGACCGCAAGCCATATATTCCATTAACACTAAATTTGTACCCCCTTCGCATCTATTGGGAAATACTCCAATATCAGTAAGTGCATATAAATCTCGCAATTGAGTATTAGGTATAATTTCATAAGTTGCAACTTTGGAAATATCAACATCATTAATGGAAAGTACGTGATTAATTTGATCAATCCACGTATCTCCAAAACGTTCAAATTTAATATAAGGCGAATTATACATCAAATCCATTGTATGCGGCCACATATTATACCATGCATTTACCAACACAATATTAGAATACTTTTTTTGCAAAATACTTACTGCTTTAATAACTGCATCCTGCCCTTTCCTAAGTTCAAACTTTCCCCCCGAAAAAATTACAAATACATCTTCGCTTTGTTTGTTTTCGACAGGGAAAAATATTTCGGGATCAATACCCTGAATAAGTACGTCCACATTAGTAATCCCTTTTGCCAACATTTTTTCCTTACACCAAGTAGAGCCGCCAATAACTTTATCATATTTCTTTGAATTTTCAACCGAAACCGGTAAAATTTCGTTTTCAAAAAATGTATATCCGTAATTTTCAGTTCCTCTCAGTTTACTTAAACTTTCAAACTCAATACCGCTTAATGCATGAAAGACTTTACCTTTCACCATAGTGCTTTTATCACCTTCACGTTCAAAATCCCACTCAAAAACATTTTTATATAACTTACTAACTTCGTTTCTTAAGTATTTACTGCAAACACCCCAGCCGAAATTTTCTCCTTTACTTAACGCCAAGTACAAATTATCATTTTCTTCTTTATCGTTATCCGTTAAATTAGTAACTTTATATTTGTTACAGAAAAACATCCAATATAAATCTTTAATATCCGAATCGTTATTAGATAAAGTAAGATCAATAACATCTATAATATTAAATCCTGTGTTTTCAATTAACAATCGCCAAATTTCTTTCCTAAATAAAGAAAAATTATTCTGTAATTCCGGTTTATTTAGTATGTTTTCATCACTAATAATTTCGATATATAAAAGCCCGTCATTACTCAATAACCTAAAATATTCTGTTAATGTAAAAATTGCTGAAGCACTTTTGTTAATAGACTGTTTAGACCAAATAACATCAAAACTTTTATCCGGGAAGTTGGTAAAGGACTCATCAATTAAAATAATCTGGTCGTTCAGTTCACATAAATTTTTATTAGTTGTTATAGCCGTTACATTATAACCTTGTTCGGTAAACAACCTAATTTCATCAATACTTTCGGTTAATACTACAAGAACTGTTCTTTTACCGTAGGAAGGTATAATTTCGCTAATTTTGTTAATTACCACACCCGAAATTTCAACCCAGTTTGAATTTGAATACTGCGTTTCGGTAAAATACACATTTTTTTCTACAAAATTAAAAAATCTTTCTTTCGCAATTTTAGAAAACATCGGTTCACTTGATAACATAATCTTTTTCCGCCTATATTAAAACCGAAAATATTGTTAAATATTTAATTTAGTAATATAATCATAAATTTCATCAATTACCAAGCCCCAATTACCTCGTTCGCGTTGCCTAAATATTTTTATACTCGGGTATATATCGGATTTATCGCCGTTTATCCCCCATCTCCAATCAGGCACATAATTTAGCATTAAAATTGTATTTTTATTTAGTGCACCTGCTAAATGGACTACGGCGCTATCAATTGTAACCACCAAATCCAAGTTTAAAATTAGAGCTGCAGTTGAATTAAAATTTTTTATATTTAACGTAAAGTCATATATATTTTCAAATTGTTTTTTAGCTTCAATTATCTCTTCATTTATCTCCGGATAAATTGAATACCACTCCGTTTTAGGTATTCCAAACAACTTATAAAGTAAATTTAAAGATAAATGCCTTTTATTATTAATCTCCGGCACGGGATTTCCTTTCCAACAAAATCCAATTTTAAGGGCTTTATTATTCCCCATATAGAATTTCCATTTTGTAATTTCGGCTGCTTTGGGAAACAAGTAAGGAAATTCTATTTGTTTATCATACATTGGAAAAAAATATTTTGCCAACATAAAAATAGGAACAAAGTAGTCACATTCTATATCATCTGCTTCCGGAATAATAATCAACTTATCGATGTTTAATCCGCTCAAATAATTCATACAACTGTTTTGGAATTTCAACAATAATTTTAG
>CALGLM010000115.1 GCA_937930275.1 uncultured Ignavibacteria bacterium | reverse complement strand
TAACTCTATTTATGTAATAAATATTTTTCGTACCCCGGAGGAATTTGCCCAAATATAAATCCGTTTTTATACAAAAAATAACTATGATATCTTTCTAAACACTGGCAAATAAATGAATCGTTCAAGTCTGTTGTTGTTATTCCGTTGTTATTTTCCAAAAGTGATTTAATTACTTCGTTTTTATATAGTCCGGCATATCCTTGAATAAAATGTGTGAATTTATCAATTTCGGTTCTATAATCTAAAAATTCGTTAAATAATCTAATTGTTTTAAAAGCATCAAGCTTGGTCGAAAATAAATTTCCCCATACGTGAATATTTGGATTCGTTTTTACTAAACCATAAAAATTTTCAGCCCAATTTCCGTCTGCAAAATGGTGGTCATCATGCAAAAGCAAGTAATATTTATACTGCGGTATATTGGAAATTAAAAAATTAAATCCTCCCGGGTCCAAACCCAAATTTGGACGAACCCAGATATAATTTGGCTTAGTAATATATACTGAACGGGGAATATAATCAGGTTTACCGTTAAATACTAACGCCACATCAACAAGTTTTCTTCCTTGCAAAAAGAAACTATCAAAACAATAGTAATCTAAATTATTGTAAGTTTTTTCCGAAGAAACTACACAAACAACAATTTTATCAACCAAGCTACTTGTTCCCTACACCTATTACGGTTGCTGCTATACCGTTAGCCGCAAATAAACCTTGGTGCAGTTCCATTGGCATATTTACAGGCATACCAACATACGGTTTTGTTGCAGCAGCAAATAATCCGGCATCCTGAATTAAATGAATTCCTATTCCAATCCAAATTGCTGATATAGTATTACTTTTGTTCCTTTCTAAAAAGCTTCCTACTCTATCCCATAAAAAGTGGTGGTTATCCGGTAAACGACTAAATACTTTTTCCAAAACGCCATAAGCAAATCTCAGAACAAATTCGCTTGTAAATCCAATAAAAAGTGAGTGAGAAAAAATATTTCTATGGGCATCAATACCAGCAACCGCAATATCTATATCGGGTATTCCTCCCTCAAAATCCGGACCACCCCCTGCTGCAAAAACAATAGAAGTCGTTAAAATAAGACCTGCAACAATTTCTATTTTTTCCTCGTTACTTTTAATACAAAAACTGTAATACAAATCACTTACTTTAGTGGGTAAATTTTCTAAAGAAGATTTTGCCTTCTCAATATCTTCGCTTGCGGCATTTTTAATCCCCATAGTTTTATATCTTTCATAAACATTAGTAGCCATAAATTTTAATTTTTTGGCTAATTCAGTTTTTGATTTTACAGTAGATTTAAATGCTTCTTTTGATGCATCGGCAAATATCTTTTGATACTCCTCTGCAGTAAAACTTTGCAAAGCAAATTTTAATTCGTTATATAATTGTTTTACTAACTGCTCCTCCGCTGCTGTAAAACTCAAACTCCTGCTCATACTAAATCCTCAATAAATGTTTCCGCTCCGTTAAATTTTATATCAAACTTATATTAAAATAGATAAAACTTATAACAATGTCAAATTTAATTCTTTAAAAAAAGAACCGAAATACCTAAAACCGTAATAAAAGCTCCTAAAATTGAGTTTAACGAAAGCTTTTCTTTGTAATAAAAATAAACTATCGGAAGCATAATAACAGGGACGGTTGACATAAGAGTAGAAGCAATACCCACATACGCATTTTTTACCGCTATTAAACTCATCGTAATTCCCAAGTAAGGACCGATAAATGCACCTATTGAAGAAAAAGCAAAACCTCTTTTGTTTTTCTTTAATTTTTCTATCGGATTTTTTAATCTATTGCTAAATCTTAAAATCGGATAAAAAACGACAAACGAAGCACCTAACCGAATAAAAGTGGCAAAAAACCCGTTTATTTCACCTCCGTTAAAGGCTAATTTTGCAAAAATTAATCCGCCTCCCTGTCCTAAAGCTGCCAACAGTGCAAATACAATACCGACAATACTATTTTTTTTATTAGCCGCAGCTTCATTCTTTTGCATTACAACCATCAAAATACCCGCAAAGGTAATAATAATGCCTATTACACCCCAACCCGATATTCTTTCTCCCAAAAAAATGAATGCCAATACTGCAGCTATTATTGGAGATACAGCCATTAATAACATGCTAATTCTTGCACCTATCAACTCTAATGCTTTAAATAAAAAAGCATCTCCGAAAGCAATTCCTATTATACCGCTAATTATCAAATAAATATATTGTTGATAAGTTATATCGACGTTAATATTTAGCACTAAAATAGTAATGGCTAAAAAAATCAAACCTAAAACCATTCGGGTAATATTAACTAACGAAGAGCCCAAAATTTTTGAAGCTTCCGAAAATGCAATTGCCGAACCCGACCAGAGTACGGCAGTAATAAGTGCGGCAATTTCTCCAATTAACATCTATTTTTTCCGACTATCCAAATAATTACGTAATTCGTTATTTACTTCATTTAATACGTTATCCCAGTTATCAAGTTCATTTTGCCTAAATATTTTTACTGTCGGATACCACATTGATTTATTCCCTTCATATCCCCAACGCCAATCCGGACTGTAACAAAGCATTAAGTAAGTTATTTTTCCCATTGTGGCGGCAAGATGTGCAATTACCGTATCCACGGTTAACACAATATCTAATTCCGAAATAATTTTGCATGTTTCTATTAAATCTTCGTTCCCTTCTGCCCCCGATTCTATATCAAAATTGCCGCAAAGTTCTTTCTCAAAATCTGTTAATTCGTGTTGTAAATTTATAACGGTGGTTTGATAACTTTCTAATCCCGATAATGTTTTTAACATCTTTTTTAAGGTCATATGTCTTTTTCTATTGTGGAACGGCGTTTTTTTCCCCTTCCAACAAATTCCGATATTTGTCGTAACTTTTTCCAAAGCTCTATTTCTTACAACATCCGTATTAAGTAATTCGGTTGAATAATTAATTTCGGGAATATTTGAATCATCAGTATCAAAATATTCCGGTAAATTTAATAGCGGAATAACATAATCATAATTAATCATGTTTTCGTTAGTAGAAATTTTAATCGGCAGATTTTTTAATGCTAAATTAAAAAACTTTAAAAGATCCTTTCTAATCAAAAATGTAAAGCTATATTTTTCGGCAAAAGGAAAAAGATATCTCCCAAACATTATATTATCGCCAATGCCTTGTTCACCCGCTATCAATATTTTTTTATTTCTTTCAATTTCTTTGGTATTTGGAATTTTATTAATATATGGGTATAAAACAATATCCTTGTGAACTCTTCTTTTATAATATTTCCACCCTTCCTTATATTTACCTTGAATTAAAAGCGCTTCCGAATATCCTAAAAATAGTTCGGCGGATTTAGTTTCCATACTCATAGCCGTGATAAAACTTTTTTCGGCTTGTTTGTATTCTTTTAATTCGTAATAAATAATACCCATATTCAAAAATATTCTGTAATCAACAAATCCAAATGTTATTAATTGCTTATATAAATCCAAAGCATCTTTTAATCTGCGTAAATTAAAGTAGGCATTTCCCAAATTTAAATATGCATCTAAATACTTGGTATTCAAATTTAAAGCCTTCATATACCAATTAATTGCTCTTTCGTATTCTTCATAGTTAGCATAAACATTACCCAAATGGAAATATAATTCCGGAGTATTTGGGTATTTTTGAGAAGTTTCAATGAAAATATTTGCAGCTTTTACATAATGCCCGATTGTATTGTAAAGCATGCCTAAATTCATAGAAATTGTTAAATCATCCTCGTAATCTTCGCGCAATTTAAGATAAATTCTTTCTGCTTCGTCATATTTGTGTGTTTTATGAAAAAATAAAGCACTTAAAAATAAAGTGTCTTTGTTATAACCGTACAACTGTACCAAGTTTTCCAATTCGTTTTCACATTCCGAAAAATCTTCAAGGTCTAAGAGCAACGTTACTAAATTTATACGTGCGGAAATATAATTTTTATCTAAATCGATTGCTTTTTTATAGTCGGAAATTGCCTCGTCATATTTTCCTGAGTTTTGGTATGCCAATCCCCGGTTATTAATAATTCTTTTATCACAAGGATATTTTTGCAAATATATAGAAAAGGATTCCGCAGCTTTTTCAAATTTTCCGTCATTAAAAAAGGAAACCGCTTGTTTTTCAACTTCGTCAACATTAATATTTAATTCGGCAGTAATCTCGCTTTTATTGTTAATAATTCCCCAAACCTCATTAGTTAATTTTTCAAATACACCTTCCCATTCATAATCGATATCTTGTTTAATAATTCTAACCTTTGGATATAACGAACTATACCCGTTTATATCATTCCATCTCCAATCCAGTCTGTTTGGTAATAATGCTATTGTATTAATCCCCATACTTCCCGCCAAGTGCAAAACGGAAGTATCAACAGTAATTAGTAAATCTAAATCAACTAACAATCTTGCAGTATCGTAAAAATCATTAATGCCGGTTGATAGATCAATGATTTCAAAACCACATTCGGCTATCTCGCTACCTGCCCCTAACTGTAAGCTATAAAGTTTAACATTTTCTAATTCGCTAATTTTTTTAAAATATTTTAGTTCGGTATGTCTTACTCTATTTGCTTTTGGTTCCGGATTCCCCTTCCAAACAATTCCGATTTTATAATATTCGTTATTTGTTTTATATTCCGATTGCTTTTCATTGCCGCTCAATTTAATATAACTACATATGTTATTACTATCAAATAACGAAACATTAAGAATAGCCGGTAAACTTAACAACGAGGCGTAATAATCGTATTTTATTTCTGAACTAAAAATGTCGTGTATGTCATAGTACTCATCTGCAAAGCTATTTAGTTTAAATAGTTTTATTAATCTGTTGTTTGTAAATAATACTATTTTACTATTATCTCTTTTTAGTAAAGGTAATAATCTAATAAATAGTAAAGCATCTCCAAAACCTTGCTCGGTATAAATTAGAAGCGTTTTACCCCTTAAATCTTCTCCTTTATATCTTTTACCGTTAAGATTAAACTTATAATTATGTTTTCTTATTCTATTTTCGTACTCTTTAAAACCTTCCGAAAATCTCTTTAAGTATAAAAGCATAAGTGATTTATTCCATCCAAACGATGCATTATTCGGATTAATTAAACTTGCTTGCTCGTAACATTTTAACGCCTCTTCAGGCATTTTTATGTTTTCGTATGTAACTCCTAAATTAAAATAAGCTTCTGCAAATTTTTCGTTTAATTCAATTGCGCGTTTATAGCACTTTATTGCATTTAAGTGATTACCGAGTTTTGAATACGTATTACCCAAATTGTAAAACACCAAGTCAACATTTTTATTACATAACGAACTTTCTATAAAACAATTAAGGGCATCTTCATAGTTTTCTTCTTCGTATAAAATAATACCTTTATTGTAGTAATATATAAAGTTAGTCGGATCTAATAATATTGCTTTATCGTAATAATATTTTGCATTGGAAAAATCTTTTAACTTTTTATATGTATGTCCTAAAATGCTATATATTTCGGGTTCTTCGTTTAATTTTAATAAATAACCCAAAAATTTTATTTTTGCTTCAAAATCCTCAACTTTATCAAAATAATTTAATAATCTGTTTGTTAAATCGTATGAAAGCGAGTTTTCGTTAATTAATTTATATAATTCCCTTGCCTCTTTATTTTCAACAACTTTAAGCTTATCTATTATTGCTATTAGCTCTTCATCTATCTGCATTTTATTTTATTAAATCGCTTATTTTGGATTTTAGTTTATTTAGTTTGTCAAAAATCTCGGGTTCATCTTTAAATATAACAACAGCTTCGTTTAATAAATTGCTTAATTCCCTAAACATACTAAGTTTAAAGAATATTGTAATTAATTGATTTATTACAACAGGATTGGTTTTATCAATTTCATAAAACTTTTGGTAATATTTAACCGAACTTAAAACATCTCCTGTATTTAAGTAATAGTCCGCCAGTAAATAATATATACCTATTTTATCCGTAAACTTTTGTTCTAAAACTTTTAATATTTCTATCCGTAAACTAATATTTTGATAAACTTGAAGCAATGCCAAAATAGAATCAATGTATTCATTTTTTAAGTAAACATTTAACCCTTTAATCAAATATTGGGGTATTTCTTTATTGTTAAATAATAAATTAAAAAACAAAAACAATTTTTCCCAGTTTTCTTCTATTTCGTTATTGTTTAATTTATCATAAAAATCGTTAAAAAGTTTTTTATTAGCAGTAAGCGCCGCAATATTTAAAATATGTTGTAAAATTGACTTTTCATCAACTATTATATCAAAAAATGCAGATTGTGATCTCGTCAAGCTATAATTATATTCGTAAGCAAGTCTGCAAAATTTTTCGCTGTTTTTAAAATCACCTTTGTATAGATAAATACTGCTAATAATTATATTTAAAAGCGGCTGTTTTTCGTTACTTTTAATTCCTTCAAAGGCATAATAAAGGGCTTTATCTAAATCTTTAGTTATATTTAACTCGTAAGCGGCTAAATACCTAAAGCAATGCGAAACATGATTGGGTTCAAGCGATTTATCTTTAATAGCCTCAAAAAAATATGTAATTGCCTTTTCAAAATTATTAAGTACAACATAAGAAACACCAAGGTGATATGCTTTATATCCGGTCGGTTCTAATGCAAAATCCCTTAACAATATATTTAAATTTCTTTTTGCCTTTTCGTTAAGCTTATCATCGGATATCGAGTACCCCTCATGAAGTATTTTAATTCCGGAGTAAATAAAATTATAATTATTTTCCTTTAAGGAAGGAGCAATTTGTTCATGAACAGAACCGGTAAATTTAATATTTTTACTATTACTGAATAACCTGACATAAGACATTATGTTGGATGTATTCCCTTTGCCGTCTTTGCTAATCACACCGCAAAAAACAGCGGTTTTATCCTTAATTTCAATAATTTGTGATAACTCTTGTAAACTGTCTTTTGTCAGTCTTTCATCAGCATCAAGGTATAAAATCCACTCCCCGGTACACTGTTTTAAGGCAAAATTGCGGGCTGCCGAAAAATCGTTAGCCCACTTAAAATTATATAATAGTGCATCATATTTTTTTGCAATTTCTATTGTTCTATCGGTTGAACCGGTATCCACAATCACAATTTCATCAACAATATCTTTAACCGATAAAAGACATTCTTCAAGATATTTCTCTTCGTTTTTTACAATCATACATAACGAAAGAACTTTTCTTCTATCCGACATATCGGCTCTACAGTGTCAACGAGTTATGGTCGTCTGCCATTCCTAAAGCATTATTAACCTTTTTTAATCCCAGTTTAGCATAATTATTTGTCGGGTTATTTTTTATAGCCCACTCAAACATTATTTTGGATTCTTCGTCTTTTCCTTCTAAGAAAAATACTTCCGCTAATCCCGCGCATGCTTGGGATGAGTTTGGTGATAATTGTAATGCTTTTTCAAAACATATTTTTGCTTTATCTTCATCAACAAGCGCTAAATACGAAAATCCTTTAAAGTTATTAATCCTTGTAACAGTTTCGTAGTTTTCTTCTCTGCTAAAGTTTTCTTCTACTAACTTTTCAGCCTCATCTAAAAGCGGAATTATGGCTTTATACTGCTTTTCGTTAAATGCTTTATAGGCTTCATCAATTAAATTGCCTATTTTTTCGCTTTTTTCTTTTTTTATTTTTGGAGTAAGAGTATTATCATTTTCTTGTAAACCTAACGACTTATTGGCTTTTTTTAATCCGGCTATTGCAAAAGTATTACGTGGTTCATATTTTAATGCGTATTCAAACATAGTTTTTGCTTCTTGGTCTTTTCCTTCCAAAAACATAATTTCGCCTAATCCTGCCGATGCTTGCGATGAGCTTGGATTAGCTTCCAAAGAAAATTCAAAGCATTCTTTAGCTTTTTGTGTTTCACCTATACTTAAGTAGTTAAATCCTTTAAAGTTTGTTAGGCTTACCAACTGCGGTCTTGCTTTTATTTCATCGGTTGCGCCTAATAAAAGTTTTATTGCTTTTTCAATTAAATCGACCGCACTTTTAAACTCTTTTTTATCAAAATGCGAATATGCATTACTAACTAATTTTACAAATTCATCGTTAATTTCCTCAGGAACTCCCAAATCCAACGAGCTATGGTCTAACGGATAATCGAATAACTTATTAACTTTTGCTAAGCCCTGTACGGCAAATAGGTTATCAGGATTGTTTTTAACTGCCCATTCAAACATGGTTTTGGCTTCTTTATCTTGTTCGGTTAAATAAAAATACTCTCCCAAGCCTGCACATGCCTGTGAACTTCCCGGATTTAATCTTAAAGAAAATTCAAACGTACTTTTTGCGTCTTCTAATTGCGCTAAAGCTAAGTAGTTAAATCCCTTAAAATTTAATATACTGCTTAACGATTCGTTCTTTTTTTCTTCATTGGAAGCTTTTACAATTTTTTCGGCATAAGTTAACTGTTCAATACATTCTTCATGTTTTTTATCTGTAAAATAATTAAAAGCTTTTTCCAGATATTCATTAACTTCTTCCGATAATTCTTTGTCAGTTAAAAAAACATAAAAACTGTGAATGGGACTGAATCCTAACTTTTCGTTAACTTCTGCAAGTCCCATTGTTGCAAAGCTATCATCAGGATTGATTTTTAAGGCTAATTCGTACATCGCTTTAGCCTCTTTATTCATATTTTTTCCTATATACATTTTTGCCAAACCGTTATAAGCAGCAACCGATTTAGGATTTACTTTTATTACCTGCTCAAATTCTACTTTGCAGTTATCGTAATCTTCGGTGGCTAAATAGATATTACCTTTTAGCATTTTTGTATCTTCTATAAACGATTTTTCAAGATTATCAACTTCGTCTAATGCTTTCTCAAAATTACTATTTAAAAACAAATCATATGAAATATCAAACAATTCGTTAAAATCTCTTCTTTCTTTTGTGGGTTCTTCCTCTTCTTCAATTAATAATGAATTATGATCGGGGTCAAGTCCCAACAAGTTGTTTACTATAGCTAAATACGATATTGAGTTAGTATCATCCGGATTTATGTTGCAAGCCCATTCAAACATGGTTTTGGCTTCTTTATACATTTTTGCGGTATAATAAACTTTTCCGATACCAAGACA
>CALGLM010000114.1 GCA_937930275.1 uncultured Ignavibacteria bacterium | reverse complement strand
CAAATAATAATTTGGCACCGTGTAAAATAATACCGCCGTATTCCTGAGCAGTACCGGGTAAAAAGCCGGGTACATCAACTAAAGTAACTAACGGAATATTGAATGCATCACAAAATCTTACAAAACGTGCAGCTTTACGCGATGCATTTATATCTAAAACACCCGCTAAAAAACTGGGCTGGTTTGCTATAATACCTACACTCATTCCGTTAAATCGGGCAAATCCGGTAATAATGTTAGGAGCATAGTGTCTTTGAACTTCTAAGAACTCGTTATAATCTACAACCGAGTGAATAACGTCTTTTACGTCATATGGTTTATTTGGGTTTTCAGGAATAATCTCGTTTAGCGAATCGTCTAATCTATCTATCGGATCATCACAAGGTGCTAAAGGCGGATCTTCTAAATTATTTTGCGGCATGTAACTTAATAGTTTTCTTATAAGTAATATACCTTCATTTTCATCATCTGCAACAAAATGTGTAACACCGGATTTTGTAGCGTGAACCATTGCACCGCCTAATTCTTCATCGGTTACAACTTCACCTGTAACGGTTTTAACAACTTTGGGACCTGTTACAAACATATAGCTTGTATTTTTTGTCATAATGGTAAAATCGGTTAACGCCGGCGAGTAAACAGCACCACCTGCGCATGGTCCAAATATTGCGGAAATTTGCGGAACAACACCGCTTGCTAAAATGTTTCTTTCAAAAATTTCGGCATATCCGCCTAAACTTTTAACCCCTTCTTGAATACGAGCACCACCGCTATCGTTAATTCCAATAACAGGTGCACCTACTTTCATTGCCTTATCCATTACTTTACAAATTTTTTGAGCGTACATCTCGGAAAGTGAACCGCCAAAAACTGTAAAATCTTGCGAGAATACATATACTAAACGTCCGTCAATTGTACCGTAACCGGTAACCACTCCGTCAGAAAGATATGTTTGTTTATCTAAGCCAAAATCTACTGTTCTATGCGAAACAAACATATCAAATTCTTCAAAGCTCCCTTCATCCAATAACATGTCTATACGTTCGCGTGCGGTATATTTTCCTTTTTGATGTTGTGATTCTATTCTTTTTTCACCGCCGCCTAAACGGGCTTTTGCCCGCATATCCATTAATTCTTTAATTTTTTCTTGAATTGCCATTGTTAATAAGTTCCTTTTAATTCTAAAAGAATTTTAATTTATTTTGAACATAGTTCTGTTAATACGCCGCTTGTGGATTTTGGGTGTAAGAAGGCAATATTTAACCCTTCTGCACCTTTACGCGGAGCTTTATCTATTAATTGTATTCCTTTTTGTTCTGCTTCGGTTAAAGCTTCTGCAACATTATTTACCGCAAAAGCTAAATGATGTATCCCTTCTCCTTTCTTTTCAATATATTTTCCGATTGGTCCTTCCGGATCTGTCGATTCCAATAATTCAATTTTGGTTTGACCAACCATAAAAAACGCTGTTTTTACTCTTTGATCTTTAACTTCTTCAACTGCATAACATTTTAGCCCTAAAACATTTTCATAATACTTGATTGATTCTTCCAGATTTTTTACTGCAATACCGATATGCTCAATATGCGAAATGTTCATCTTAACCTCTATTTAAAATTAATAATTTATCTAATCAAAATATATGCCTATCAGCATAATGAATATTTACAGCATTTATTCACATTAGTAATACTCTTATAAACGGTTAATTTCTTATTTTGTAATTAGTTAAATATGGTTTAATAAAAGTTATATTTTTTTACTTTTAAGAATTCTTACATTTTAATTTTCTGTCTATTCTCACTAATTAGAAAATTTCTTTATAATTGGAAATGAACTTCATGATTTTTCTTAAATAAAATCATCTTGAAGTGCACTGTATAGAAGTGTAAACTTAGAAGATTTATAAAAATATTACTTGAAAGATTAAACGCTACAAATAAAAATTCAAACTTATTCTTCAAGTACTCTGTTAATTAATATCGGATACCCCGGCTCTAAAATATTGTGTCCGTAACCGTCAAACTCGTAATGGGCACAGTTTTTATTTCCGGAAAGTTTTAACATTCTTAGTAAATATGCATTTTCTTCATATCTACCTAATAACTCAAGTTCTCTATCTCCGGTTAACAACAATATCGGTGCAGTATTTGCCCGCACATAAAATAGTGGTGCAAACTTATCTATAATTGGAGTAAGTTCCGGTATTCCCATTTCTTTTCTTATCGTAAAATGTGTTACACATTGACCGCTAAACGGAATTAATCCGGCTAATTTATCACAATCAATATTATATCTGCCAAGCCAACTTTTATCCAATCCTAACATTAAAGTTAAATAACCGCCAGCCGAAAATCCCGATAGATATATTTTATTAGTATCACCACCATACTTAGTAATATTTTTATAAACCCATGCAACTGCTGCTGCTGCATCTTTAATACAAACTTCACCCTTTACTTTGGGAGTTAATCTATAACCGACACCTATTATTGCAAACCCGTTCATTTTTAATCTTTCCGGAATTTCTTTTTCGCCTTCCACTAATCCGCCTCCGTGAAACCAAACAACAGTTTTATAACCTTGCACGTCTTTGGGATAATAAATATCTAATTTACATTTTTCATTTACATAACTATCATCAGAATTTTCATAATATTTAATATCCTTTAATTCACTATACTTTACTTGAGAAAATACCTGTATTGATAAAACGATGATAAAAAATAGTACTTTTTTCATAATTAACTCTTTTTAAACAAATTGGCAATTACATTTACAATAAAATACTAAATTAAATTATAATAAAAAAAAGAGATTACATCTAATTATAAAACTTTAGATATAATCTCTGTAAATAAACCTAAACTTAAAAAGCCGGTTTCAGTTCTCTAATCTTTTGTAGGTAAAGGACCCAACTTATCTTCAACAAATTCGCGTAACTTATAATCATTATTCAGCTCATTTTCAAAAATCGCATCCGGGTCTAAGTTATTCTTTTTTAACGTTTCGGTAAATAATATTGTAGAGTACATCAATTTATTTTCCGGTTTTTTATCCATCTTAAATTCGAGCCAATCAATTAAAACGCGTTTAAAATGTTTTTCATGATGATGTCGATAATGGTTTAACGTCATTTTTCCGTCAACCCAAGTAAAGCTCATAGGATACTCAGCCGGATGAAAGATTACAAAAAACCAATGCCAAACGATTATTGCTAAAGTAGCTAAAATTGCTTCATAAAAGTGAATGGTTTCCGATACTTTTATTAACCAAGTCGGAGCCCAATCACCCACAAGGGTAGGAAACCATAAAAACAATCCCGTAACACCCATAACAATAGTTCCCCAAATTAAAGCCCAATATTCGGCTTTTTCGGCATAATCATATTTATCAAATTCCGGTTTTGTTTTATTTAAATGCAAATAATATAATACATTATTATAAACATCCTTTATATCGTCAATGCGTGGTAGCAAATTAACTAATACATCCCTGCCTCGTCTTGTAACAAGAAGATAACCGATATGGTATAATCCTACTGTCATCATAATTACCGCAGCAATTCTATGTATTAACTGTCTGATAGTTTCGGTCATTCCTAAATTTAACAATCCTTCTGACCACCAGCTATGCGGATATTTTAATGCAAAACCGGTAATTGCTAAAGTAATAAACGAAGTTAGCAGTAAAAGATGTTGAATAACTTCATTTTTAGTAAATCTTGGAATTTTAACTGCGTTTTTATCTTTATTCTTCTTCTTTCTTATCTCAAAAATAAATATTATTAAATTGTGCAAAATCATTCCGCCTATAACAACAAATATCATCCAAACATAAAAATTGGACACAAAGTCTTCAATTTTTTGAGCTTGTAAATTTGCAGCTTTATGCGAGTAGCTTTTTGAAAAGACATCTGTTGCTCCTTGATGACATTTTTGGCAAGTCGCTTTTACATTAGCATCATTAACAGATGATTCGATATTGTTTTTAGGAAGAATTTTGTGCACGTTATGGCAGTCAATACAACGTGCGGCATCTTTATCACCGCGCATTGCTGCTAATCCGTGATAACTATCTTGATATGTTTTAGCTTGAGATGATGACAATCCGTATTTACCGGTCAATAAAGGATCTTCATGGCAGCTAATACAAATCTTCTCCTGCATTATTTTTTTTGATTTATCATCACCTGCAAGTTTTACAAAAGTATCCCCATGTTCATCATGGCAATCATTACAAACCGGTGCACTTCTTATTCCTTTTTTTGCTTTTATCCAGTGAATAGATTCCATATATTCTTTGGTTTCTTTTTCGTGGCATTGCAAACAAGTGTTTGGCAGATTAAAACTTGATATGGTCGAACCTTGCTGAACTCTATTTTTTATATTGTGTGCGGTATGACAAGTAACGCATGTTGCTTTCCTGTTACCGTCTGTCATCAGTTTACCGTGAATAGAAAGAGAATAGTTTTTAGCCGGACTTTTACTTGTCATGCTAAATTTTTCAACAAATTCTTTTTTATCATGGCACTTTCCGCAAGTTTTGTACAAGTTATCGGCATACACCGGACTTTTTGGGTCAGTTTTTCGTAATATTTCATGACTACCGTGACAATCTCTGCAATAAGCTGCTTCATCTATTCCTTCCGTTAATGAAATGCCGTGTATGCTCTCTTTATATATATCATAAATTTCAGAATGACATTTATTACAATCAGCTTTTTGCTGAACAGTCATTGTTGTCAAATGTTTTGAAAAGTTTTTACCAACAAATGAATGACAATCAACACAATCTAAATTTTTGTGAACCGAGTTTGATAGAGTCTTATGTATTGTTTCCGTTTCTTTATGACAGCTAATACAAGTATTGCTACCTGTTTGGTTACCCGTGTGGTATTTACCTATAAACGGCATATTTGTATGGCATTTGCCGCAAAAATCCTTTGCTTTATTTACACTTTTTTCAGGGGATACACCATAGTGATAAGTGTGACATGATAAGCAGTTAGGTAAATTTTTATTTGTTTTATCACCAAATATCCTTCTATGAAAGTCATTATTTCCGCTTTTGCCTTGATGACAGCTTTCACAATTTACTTTCGCAATATCTTTTCCTTCTTTGTGCGGTAAATTTTCGGCATCAAAACCTTTGTGACAGCCTACGCAATTTTGTTTACCGTGTACTGAATTTTGAAATTTCTGTTCATCAACAAATAAAGAAACTTTCTTGCCGTTTCTTTCCATTGTTAATTCATTATCGGTATGGCATCCTAAACAGTCATCATTTGATTGAGCAGATGTATAACCGCACAACATAATACCGAATAAAACTATTAAAATAAATCTATTTAAAAGATGGTTAATCATTTATACCTCCGATCTATTGCTTATTAAATAAATCGGCAACAATCATATTAAAATATTTATCCTCACTTTTTTCAAGCACCCCTATATATAAATCTTCCAAATCACCTTTTTTGCTATCTGTTACGCTTTCGGCAACTATTTTTTTACATTTATCTATATCATCTTGATACAAGACTACCGCCGCTTTTCCTATCTTTAAGTTTTTTAATTCCTCGTCTAAGTTTTCGGCATCAATTTTACACAACCAATTTTTATCGTAAGCATTAATTTTTAGCAGTTCCAAATTTTCGGATAATTCATTGTTCGTTTCTAAAATTCTACCGCTAACAGGTGATAAAAACGAAATAGTTCTATTTCCAATTTTTACATTAAAAAGAGGATTTCCGGATTTAACATTCATTCCGATATTTGGAAGATTCACATCATCTATTCCGCCTATAATTTTTACTGCTAAATCATCAATACCTACATTAATTATTCCGTTTTGTTCAATAGAAGCCCAAGTATGGTTATCGGATATAAACACACCTCCCGGTATTGCGAATTCGCCTCTGTTTAATTCTTTGTTTTCCGAAAGATAAGCTATATGCACACGCGGCTTTAATTGTTTTTGCAATTTATCTTGCCTTTTAATAAGTATTTGCTTTACAAAAGCCAATAATTCGTCTTCGGTAAACGGCTTTTGCACATAATCCATTGCTCCGTCTTTCATTGTAGCAACAGCAGTTTCTACAGTCGCATATCCTGTAATAATTACAACGTCTATATCAGGTCTCAGGTATTTTACTTTTTTAGTAACTTCAGTTCCGTCCATCTCAGGCATTTTTAAATCCGTAAAAACAAAATCATAATGATGATTTTTTATTAAGCTTAAAGCTTCATATCCCGATTGGACAGTATCAACCGAATAGCCGTCTAAAACTAAAATTTTTCTAAAGCTATCTAATATTATTTCTTCATCATCTACGCATAATATTTTAGCTTTAGGGTTAGAAACTTCTGCGCGTTTTAACGATTTAGCTTCAGTACCAAAATCTATTGTTAAACTTTCATTTAAAACCGCTTCTCTCTCTGCTTTTGCTTTTTTCTCATCTATTCTTTTTAATATCAATCTAATTATTACGTCAACAACTATTATAATAATTAATCCGATTATAAAAATAGCAGCAACCATATTATTTCTCCGCTTATTTAAGTTGTAAATTTTCTATTTCGCAATTTGTTAAGTATGTTAATTCCGCATTATATTCGGCAGGAATTATTTTGTATAGCCAACCCGTAAAATATGGATCTTTTTCCAATATTAAAGGATTACTTATTAATGTTTCGTTTTTTTCAATAATCTTTCCGCTTAAGGCAGCAAGTATATTATGTATAAAATCGTTTTCGCCCGTAATTTTTGCACATGGTAAACTTTGGCTTACAACAGAGCCAACATCCGATAGTTCAATCTTTTTTGAACTAATTATCGATTTAACAAATAAATCGGAAACTCCCAATAATACCGAGCCGTCATTTAGTCTATTTGACCAAAAGCCATAACCCAAACGTAAATATTTAGGAGGACACGGAACAAAATAAATTTCGGTTTCTTTTTCATCCTTGCACTTATCCATAATATTACAATAGTTTATACACCTTGTAATAATTGCGGCAACTTCGTCAAAAGTAAATGGTTTAGGTATAAATGCAATTGCACCGTTATTAAGTGACTTTGCCGCATTTTCAATTGTCGTGTATCCGGTTGTCATAATTACGGGAATCTTTATATTTTGTTTTTTCATTTCCTTTAAAAATTCAAAACCGTCCATTACCGGCATCATTATATCACAAATTACAATTTTATAATTGTTATTTAATATGCTATAGAAAGCCATAGAAGCATCGGTAACATAATCGGTTGAATAACCTAACGATTTTGCTACCAGCTTAATACTATCGATAACTACTTGCTCGTCATCAATTATTAATATATCATAACTATTCTGCATAACTAACCTATAGGTAACCTTATAATAAAAGTTGTGCCGTTATTTAATTCGCTCATAACATCAATCGTACCGTTATGATTATCTATAATTCCCCAAATTACAGATAGTCCCAATCCTGTTCCTTTTTGACCTTTTGTTGAAAAGAACGGGTCAAAAATTTTATCAATATTTTCTTTTGATATACCGCAGCCGTTATCCGTAATTATAATTTCGACAAATTTCTTCATCCCCGATTTATCAATATACTCCCATTTTTGCCACGTACTTCCCAACTTAGTGCTCCCTTCCAAAACCCCTTTATTGGGAATAATAATTTCATATAAAGGAGAACCGTCATTTTCACATTTTTTTGTTTTACTAACTAAAGATATATCGCAAATCGGACATTTGATGTCAATATTTTTTGCTTTACTAACCGGTATGCCGTAATGGTTTCTCCCTCTTCCGTAAACAGGGTCCAAATGTATATATCCTTCGTTCCCGTCAATATCTGCTTTCACCTTAATAGAAGGCATTCCGTCTATTTTATGATCGTAGTCAATTAAATTATGTCCTTCAGAACATGTTGCCTGTTTAATTTGCTCTACTCCAAACGGCAACAAGGAAATTAGTCCGGTTTTAATTTTTATTTCACCTGATTTATTTCCTATCGCATCAAGTGCATTTACAATTAAGTTTAAGAATACTTGTTGAATTTGATTAGAATCGACTGTAATTTGAGGCAAATTCGTATCAAATTCTTTAACTATATTCACATTATGCAGCTTTAACTGATTACCTATTACGGCAACTGCCCTATTAAAAATATCCGCTATATCTGCAGGTGCTTTTTTAGGCGGCGATTGTCTTGCAAAATCTAATAATCCCTTCACAATTTCTCTGCTTCTCAAGGTTTCTCTTACTATTACCCCTAAATCTTCTTGCATTTCGGCATTATCTTTTGTCCTTTTTTGAAGATAACTTGCATAGGTTAATACACCCGTCAAAGGATTATTAATTTCATGGGCAACGCCGGCAGCAAGCTGACCGAGAGAAGCCATTTTTTCTGACTGAAATAGCTGCATTTTCATTTCACCCAAACGCTTTGTCATATTATTAAATGAATTTGCTAACTGTCCTATTTCATCATTACGAAATTTTGTAACTTTGTAATTCAAATCGCCCATGGATATATAATTAGTTGCTTTTACAAGTTCGGTAACCGGTTTATCTACTAATTTTTCTACTAAATAACCAAGTATTAAGCCAAGGACCAATATTGAAATTAACGTAAAAATTATCTGCCAAAAAGTTAATTCGCTTACTTGTCTGTCAACTTCGGCGAGCGAAATAGTTACATCCAAAACCCCCAATACTTTAGATTCTTTTGAATGGACATGACATTCGGCTTCATAACACGAAGGTTCATTATAAATCGGATTTATAACACCCATCATTCTTGAAGAATCTTTATGTAATTGAAATATTCGTGTTCTTTCTTTAATCGACAAATGCTCAAGCGGTTCGTTTTTAGCATGACATGCATAACAGCTTTCGGCATTAAGGTCTAACTGCGTTCCTATTTCTTGATTATTTGAAGAATAATTAATGTAACCTTCTTTATTAAATACCCGCACGCCTGTTATATTGTGACTGCTTCCTATAGTATTTATAATTTCGTTTATATGTTCTCGCCTATTAAACAGCATATCAAAACGTGTACTATTTTTAACCACTTCGCTTAATTGATTTGCATGTCGTTCAACTTCATTTTGTAAAACATCACTTTGGTGGCGTATGCTAAAATAGGAAAATATTCCTATAATAATAAACACGGTTATACTAACAACAAATATTAATTTTGTACCTATTTTTTTAAACATATTATTTAATTAACTTCCCTGGTTTTTGTTTAGGATAGCTAAATTCTTCATGACAACCGTTACATTCTTTTTTTGTATAATCTTTATCAGTATGGCAATCCGTACATTCGGCTTCAATATGATTATCGTCTAAAATTAACCCTGTAACTTTATGGTCAAAATTTCCTTGTTTCCAATCGGTATGACAAGTTGTACATTTTTTATCTAATCCCTTAAAGCTGTTTGAATTTGTATGACAATCATTACATATAAGTTTTAAGTGAGCACCTTTCAGCTCAAAACCTGTTCTTACAAAGTGATTGAACCCGGTCGTTTCGGTTGTTTTATGACATGTTTCGCAATTAACTTTAGTGTTATGACAACTTGAGCATTTTTCGTGCTTATCTTTAGTTTTAGATATTTTTGTAAGCTCGGGTTTTTTATCGTGACAAGTTACGCACGATGAATTATTATGACAGTTTGTACAATCTTGTTTATAAAGCGTATTGTGCTCGGTATGCAAAAATGTTACAATTTTCCCTTTTCCATAGCTTGTAGTATATACTTTTTTAATCGGAGTTTCTATTTTTTTATGTTTTTTCTTACTATAATCTTTTGTTAAATTATCTTTCATTTTATTTAGAGTATGACACGAATTACATTCAATTTCATGACTCCAACTCTTATGGCAGTTCATACACTGTTGGTGATAAGCTCCTTTTAAATCAGGTTTATCTATATTTTCTCTTTTCCTTTCAATGCTATGGCAACTTTCACATTTTAAAATTTTACCTACCGGATTATAATGATGACAAGTTTCACAGCCTCCGCTCATATCACTCATTTCCGCATGCAAACGATGCGAAAAAACAACCGGTTTGTACAAATCTTGTTTTGATTTTATTTTGTTTATTGTAACCGTTTCAGGTCCAATTAATGCAGATAATTTTTCAACCGGCATTATATAACGGGGACACGGATATAAACAAGGGTTATTTTTTGTCGGTACTTCACAAGAGTGACATGTAGTACATTTTAAATTTTTAATATCTGTTTTATGTTTATAATCGCTTTGTGCATTAATTATATTTACAGTCAAAATTATAAATAGGGTTAATATAATATTTTTCAGATCGGAAGAGCACACGTCTGAACTCCAGTCACCGTACGTAATC
>CALGLM010000113.1 GCA_937930275.1 uncultured Ignavibacteria bacterium | reverse complement strand
TAAAAATCACCAATAGCATCTTTACAAACTCCCCTGTTTAAATACGCTGAAAAATCGTTTGGATCAAGTTCAATTACTCTTGAAAAGTCATCTATTGCATCTTGATATTCTTGCATATTTTTATATTCAAGTCCACGATTAAAAATTGCTTCAATAAAATTTGGATTTAATTCAATAGATTTATTAAAATCTTCAATCTCTCCGATAATATCTTTAGTACTTTTTTTAGCTAAAGCCCTATTATAATAAGCAACCGTATAATCGGGATTTAGTTTTACGGCATTATCAAAATCTAAAATTGCATTTTCATGTTCTTCAAGTTTTCTAAAACAAACACCCCTGTTATTATAACCTTGTGCAAAATTCGGCTTAAGTTCAATTACTTTAGTAAAATCTTTAATTGCGGCTTTAAAATTACCTATATTCTGTCTCGAAACTCCTCTATTATATAAAGCCGAAACATTTTTAGGGTCTATCTCTAAAACTCTTGAATAATCACCTATTGCTCCTTTGTAATCGCCGACTTCAAATTTTTTGTATGCATTCTCAAATAATTCTTTAGTGGTAACTTCAGGTTTTTCAAATATCTTTTCTTCAAGTGTTTTACGAACTATTTCAACTGCTGCTTCTAATTTTTCAACATAATCACTTATATTTTCAACATTAGGAGGCAATAGTAAAGATAAAAAACTACCGTAAATTTTGGAAGGAGTTTCGGTACTTTCTTCTAAACGCCTTAAACTTTTCTTGAATCTTCTTTGAACTTCGGGTATTGTTAAATGTCCCCTTGCCTTTCCGCACATTAAAAATTTATATCCGTCAACGGGAAATTTCGTAAACTGGTCAAATAATTGATCTTTATCGCGTACCGAAATTTTACCGAATCGGAATTGCCTTTCTATTTGAACATCATATATAATTTTTTTATCGTCTGAATTTTCTTGTTCTAATGTGTTTTCTTGTTCTAATTCTTTTTCCATGCCTTTACTTTTTAATTTGGAAATTAATATTTTGTGATTTGAATATATACTTAAATTAAATTAAATAATATTTGTTAATATAGCAATATTTTTTTTATTTAAAATCCTTTTTTTTATACATCATACCTTTTTTTTTGTTATTTTTCAAATTATACCGCAATTTTTATAGGATATTTTATGATACGTGCATTTATAAACGCTACTGTTTATACGGCTGATTTCAAAAAACAATGGGCTGATTTTATTATTACCGATAACAACAAAATTGAATTTGTAGGCTCGTTAGCTAATTCTGAAGAAGAATATAAGTTAAACGAATATTTAAAAAAAGCTGAAGAAATTTACGACTTAAAAAATAAATTAGTACTCCCCGGATTTATCGATTCACATGCTCATATTATTATGGGAGGCTTTTATTTACTTAGTGCAGATCTATCAAACGTAAAAAATAAAAATGAATTTATAGAAACCATAAAAAAATATGTATCAAATAACCCCGGAAAACCGGTTTACGGCGGAAACTTTAATCATCAAAACTGGGATGTAAAAGAATTTCCACAAAAGGAATGGATTGATTCAATTACCCCTGATATACCGCTCTTTTTACATAGAACCGATTATCATTCAGCATTAGCAAATTCGTACGTGCTAAAACTTGCCGGAATAACAAAAGATACTCCTAACCCAGAAGGCGGTGAGATATTAAAAGATGCATTAACAGGAGAACCTACCGGTTTGCTTAAAGATAAAGCTATGGATATGGTTGCCGAGATATTACCTTTAAAAACAGAAACCGAGTATTTTGATGCATGTTCTGCTACACTTAATTTAGCAAAAAAATTTGGCGTTACTTCTATACACGATATTGCCTACAAAAATGATTTTAGAATATATCAAAAGTTACTTAAACAAAATAAACTTACGGTAAGAATTTATACGCGTTTACCAATTGATAAATGTGAAGAATTAATTGACTGTGAGATTGAAAATAATTTTGGCAATAATTACTTAAAAATAGGTGGACTAAAGGCATTTGCAGACGGTTCTCTCGGTTCGTACACAGCATTATTTAATGAACCGTATCAAGATGACAATAACTCATTTGGTTTAGCGACCGATATTTTAATTAACGGTAATTTGGAAAAATGGGCTTTATTGGCAGATAAAAACAATTTGCAGCTAAGTATTCATGCAATAGGTGATAAAGCTATTTCCTTAATGATTGATTTAGCCGATAAAATGCAAAACCAAAACGGAATTAAAGACAGAAGATTTAGAATTGAACACGCTCAGCATGTAAAATATGAAGACTTAAACCGTTTTAATAAACTGAATATAATTTCTTCAATGCAGCCATACCATTTATATGATGACGGTTGTTGGGCTGTTAACAAAATTGGTAATGAGAGACTAAAAACAACATTTGCATTTAATTCATTTATAAATAAAGGAATAAAAGTTTGTTTCGGCAGCGATTTCCCTGTTGCTACTCTTAATCCTATTGAAGGTATTTATGCCGCAGTTACACGACATACCGCTGACGGATTAAATCCGGACGGATTAATTCCTGAAGAAAAAATAACTGTTGAACATGCCGTTAATTCATATACTATTAATGCTGCTTACGCCGCTTACGAAGAAAACCTAAAAGGGAGTATTTCAAAAGGCAAATTAGCCGATTTTATTGTACTAAGTAAAAATATTTTTGAAATAGATTACGCAGAAATAAAAAACACTTTTGTAGAAAAAACAATTTTTGATGGTAAAATTATTTATTCTATTTAAAAGTCCTTTTTTTGAAGTACAAGTAGATAGGCAACCCTGTTAAAACTAACCCAAAGCATGCTAATACACCGTAAGCAGGATATGCAAGTATTGTACCGTACACTAAATAAATTTGTATTAATAGAGATAATACCCCCATTGTTTTCCACATTGGAGAATAAAATGTAGGCTTATAATCGTTACGTTTTCTTAAGAAAAATATTGTTCCGTAAACTAAAGTATTTTGCAGCACATATGATAAAGTGAAATATCCGAGCATATTTTCGATATCACCAAGCAAAAAAATAAAAACTGCAAAACTGGCTTGAATCATAATTGATATATGAGGCGTAAGAAATTTTGGGTGTAACTTTCCGAAAGGTTTAAAAAATAACCCGTCTTTTGCCATTGCATATTCTAACCTTGGTTGAACCATAATACTTGCGCTTAATACGCCGATCATCGAAATAAATGCTACTACTGCAAATAAGTGAGGGGCAAAATTTTTAAATAAATTTAAATATAAAAAAGGATTTACAAAATCCCCTTTTGCATCTAATAACGCATTAAAAGGCACAATCATACTTGTACCTAATGAGATTAAAGTATATGCTATCATTACAAAAATTACTGATCCGATAAGTGCAATAGGTAAAGTTTTATGTGGATTTTTAACTTCACCAGCCATATATAGTATATTTCCAAATCCCGCATAACTCCATGCTGTTGCAGAAATACCGGCAGTAATTATAAAGAAAATTGATTGATTGTTTTCAGAAATAGAAGAAGTAAATAATTGATTTGAATCAAACATTCCAAAGCCAATTACAACAACGGCAAAAAGAGGAATAATTTTTGCTAACGTCAGGATAATTTGAAAATTACCGCCAGTTTTTACGCTTCTGTAATGCAAGTAAGCAAATGATAATATAAGTAATGATGCAAATATTCGAGCAATCCAAAAGTTACCTAATGTCGGCGCAAATATTTTTAATACAGAAGCGGCACTTAACGCAACAATTGTTAATGTAGGTGTATCGCTTGTTAAAAAACATGTCCAAGTATAAATAAATGCTAAAAATGGAGATCCTGCTTTTTGTAAATAATA
>CALGLM010000112.1 GCA_937930275.1 uncultured Ignavibacteria bacterium | reverse complement strand
CCGCCTTCTTCTACTTTTACAAAAAAAGTACCGAGAACCGAAATTAAAATTCCGACACCCGCTAATACCATAGGTAATAATACAGCCTCTAACCCAAGTTCAGGAACTTCGCTACCGGCAAATACCGCACCCAACACCATTGTTCCGATTATAGCACCTACGTACGATTCAAAAAGATCTGCACCCATACCTGCTACGTCACCAACGTTATCGCCAACATTATCGGCAATAGTTGCGGGGTTACGTGGGTCATCTTCAGGAATACCTTCATAAACCTTACCGGCTAAATCGGCACCAACATCGGCAGCTTTAGTATAAATACCTCCGCCAACACGTGCAAATAATGCAATAGATGAAGCACCGAGAGAAAAACCGGAAATAACGTTTATAATTTTTGCTAAATCCCAACCTATGTTACTATATAAAATAAATAACGAGCTAAGCCCTAAAATACCTAATCCTACCACATTCATACCCATAATAGAACCGCCGGTAAAAGCAATCTGTAATGCTGGTCCAAGTCCTTTAATAGCGGCATTAGTCGTTCTTACGTTTGCCTTAGTAGCTGCTATCATACCAAGATAGCCCGCAAGCGCAGAACAAACGGCGCCCACAAAAAACGATACTGCAATTAATGATGATGATTCGTTATTAAAATGATTACTTATGCCTAACATAACAGCTACAACTATAACAAAAATGGCAATAGTTTTATATTCTGTTCTTAAAAATGCTATAGCACCTTCTCTAATATATCCTGAAATTTCTTCCATATGGGCATTGCCTACCCCTTGTTTATTAATCCAAGCATTTTTAATGTAAGAATAAAGTAAAGCAATAAGACCCATAAAAGGAATAGTATAAACAATCCAATCCATGCATGCTCCTGTAATCGGTTATTAATCGTTTTTTAATTTGTTATTATTTTTGCTAAAACTATTTAACATATTTTTCATCCCTCCCAGAATGAAATCAGTTAAAAGGACAATAGATAAATTAAGATTTTTATTAATAAGTTCAAAATCTTTTAAAGAAATTTTACTTAAAACATAGTCAGCCATTTCGCCTTTATCAAAATTGTTTCCAATTCCGAACCGAAAACGCGGAAATTTGTTTGTATTAATATTGTAGATTATAGAAGCAAGACCGTTATGCCCTCCGTCTCCCCCGTTTTGCTTAAGTTTTATTTCCCCTTTCGAAATATTTAAGTCGTCACAAATTACTAAAAAATCCGAAAGTTCGGTTTGATATTTGGATATAACATCGGCAGCAGCAAAACCGCTGTTGTTTACATAAGTAGTAGGTTTTATTAAAACGAAATCAATATTTTCTAAAGTTCCTTCAGCAAAATAATAATCGTGTTTTGAGGGCTTAAATTTTAAGTTTAATTGGTGGGCAAGTCTATCTAAAATAATAAACCCGACATTATGCCAAGTTTCGTTGTACTTAATGCCGGGGTTTCCAATTCCAAAAAGAATTCGCAATGTTAAATTTTATTCCTTATCTTCAGATTTTCCTTTTCCGATAACTTCGGTTTCAACAGGTTCTGTAGTTACTTCTTCGCCACGAGGAGCAGTAACAGTAACAACAATTGCATCTGCAGCGTTTAATATCGAAATATTTTCAAATTTTAAATCGCCTACATGAATTGATTTGCCTAAATGTAAATTTGTAACTTCAACTTCCAAATGTTCGGGAACATATTTAGGTAAGCATTCAACTTCTAATTTATGCAATACTTGTGTTAAAACACCACCGTCATTAACGCCAACAGCTTTACCCGATAAAACTACGGGTACTTCTAATGTAATAAGTTCGTCTGCACTAACACCCTGTAAATCGAAATGAATAATTCTATCGGTAACAGGATGAAATTGTACATCTTTAACAACGCAACGAACAGGGGCTTCGGAATCGATTGTTAAGTTAACCATATGTGTTTCTGATGTATAAACTAACGGTTTAAAACTATTTTCTTTTACCGAAATTGCAACTGCTTCTTTACCTTTTGCATAATAAACACCAGGAATTTCGCCGTCCCTTCTCATTTGGTTTACGGCACCATTTGTGCTTTTAACTCTCTTTTTTGCAGCTAAACTATAATCTGCCATTGTATCTCCAAATATATTTCTTTAATTCTTTGCAAACAATTAAAAACATTGTAACTTACAAAAATAATAAATTTTCTTTAAAATGAAAACCTTATTTAAAATTATTTTATAATTTTTTGCAAATTATTTTTTATTACTTATTGCTCCAGTTTATCTTTATCGTTTTCAAATAACGAACTTATTGATTCGAATTGATGAGAACGAATTATTGCCTCGCCAAAAAGACTTGAAACACTTCTAACTTCTAACTTAGGATGTATCATTTCTTTCGGAATTTCTACAGTATCGGCAACATATAATTTGTTTATAGGTGTAGCCATTATTTTTTCTATGGCACCGCCTGAAAAAACGGGATGAGTAACAGCACCATAAATATCTAAAGCACCGTTAGCCTTTAATGCATTTATAGTAGCAATAAAAGTTCCGCCCGTATCAATCATATCATCAACCAATAATACATTTTTCCCTTTTACTTCGCCTATTACATTCATAACTTCCGCAATATTTGGCTCTGGTCTTCTTTTATCAATTACAACCAAACCGCAATTTAATCTTTTTGAATATGCACGAGCTACTTTTATACCACCTAAATCGGGAGCGGCGACTACCAAGTTTTCAAATTTATCTCTAAATAAACTTGTAAAGATACCCGATGCAAAAATATGGTCAAAAGGAATGTCAAAAAAACCTTGTATTTGTGCAGCATGTAAATCCATAGTAATAACCCTATCTGCACCGGCTACGGTTATTAAGTTAGCTAAAAGTTTTGCAGTTATTGCTACCCTTGGTTGGTCTTTTCTATCCTGCCTTGCATAACCAAAATATGGAATTACAGCCGTTACCCTTTTTGCCGAAGCCCGCTTAGCCGCATCAATCATAATAAGCAATTCCATTATGTTTTCAGCCGGCGGATGCGTAGATTGTACTATAAATACATCGCGTCCCCTTATATTCTCCTTATACTTAACCCATATCTCTCCGTCACTAAATCGTTTTAATACAATTTCACCGGGCGCGATGTTCAGATATTGTACAATTTTTTCAGTTAGTTTTTTACTTGTAGTACCCGAAAATATTCTTGGTAGATTTTCCATTTGGCAATAGAATTTGTTTTTGAAATTTAAATATATAAATAATGATTTTTTTTAACAATTAATTCCTCATATTAATTTTTACTAATAACATTTTTTTATTTTTTTTACTTTTTTACTTGACAAGTGCACTTCTGTTCACTATTTTAGTAGTAAACAAAATTACACTATTATGAAAGAACTAACAGATAGACAACAAGAAATACTTGAGTTTATTCAGGAATACGTAGAAAGTTATTCCTACCCTCCCACTTACAGAGAGATTTGCAAGCATTTTAGCATATCATCAACTAACGGTGTTAAGCGGCATGTTGACGCACTTCAAAAGAAAGGATATTTAGATATGTGCAAGAATGCAAGCAGAACAATTTCGGTAAAACAAACGACTAATGATATACCGAGTAATATAATTGAGATACCGATAGTTGGTAGAGTTGCCGCAGGTTATCCGGTACTTTCGGATGAAAATATTGATAGTATGATGACAATTGACCGTTCATTTATTCGAGCAACAGAAAACTGTTTTGCATTAAAGGTTAAAGGCGAAAGCATGATTAAAGCCGGAATAATGGAAGGAGATTACGTAATTATTAATCAGCAAAGTTTTGCCAATAACGGTGAAATTATAGTTGCAACCGTAAATGACGAAGCAACTTTAAAAAGATATTCAAAAAATAGCGGCGGCGTTCAGCTAATTCCCGAAAATGATAATTTTTTGCCTATAAGTGTAAACTTTTCCGATAAATTTTCGATAATAGGAAAAGTGATAGGCGTAGTAAGATGGTACAAATAAAAAAGACGAGGTTGTAGATGAAAACCATCGATATAATTAGACAGGCAATCTATCGCAGAAACAGGATGGAGTTTGAAGTAAATAATGAGAGAGTTTTGTTCGATCCTTACTTAATAGCTAAAAATAAATTTGGCAATTATGTAATTTTTGGACGCGTAAACTACGCAAACAGCGTTAAATCTTTTGAAATTGATTTAATAAGAAATATAAGATTAATTAACAATTATCAGTTTTCTCCTCTTATTCCGATTCTTCCCGCAGTTTAATTATAAATTTAGCGAGGTGCAAAATGGCACACAAATACGAAATGAGAGAAAGGGTTGATGAACTAATAACCCATTTTTGGAGAAACGGTTATTTAACCCTAAGTCGTAAATTCGGAAAGTACTTACCTGACCCCAAACCGATAGGCGGATATTCTGTTGATGCAATAGGTAAATTTAAGAAAAAATACGTAATTGGTTTAGTATTAACCGAAAGTGATATTAAAGACCCTCAAACAATATCAAAACTAAACTTTTTAGCTACACGCAACTCAAAAAACCGCGAGGTTAAAATTACACTATTTTTAGGAATACCCGCTAAAATGGTTTATGAAGCTTCGTTAATGATTGAAAAAACAATTCCGGAAGCAAAAAACAATATAAAACTTATTCCGTTACCTGATTAGTTTTTAGATTTTTCTTTGGAGAATATACTATCGCTTAAACCTTTGTTTATTTTGTAATTAGAATAGTAAATATATACGTCCCCCGATATATTTTGTGCATTCATCTGTTTACGAACATTATTATCGGGGTCTTTTATTTCTTTCCCCGGTTTTTCATCATTCATATTAAACGAAAATTTAACTTTATCCGGTAACGGTACTTTTCTGTTTTTATCATACGTTAAATTAATTTTTATATTACCACCTTGTTTAGTAGTTGATTCAACATGCCTTATAAAATACTTTAGCTTATCAATATACAAAGTAGTTACTACAACATTAACCGTATCGCTATTAGGTATTATTTTTATCACAAAGCAAGGGTTTTCGTCTAATTTCTCCTCTTTAATAAATATAGCGGTAAAGTCCCCTTTCATAAATTTGCTTGGGTTATAGTTTATACCTTCTTTAGGTAGCATAGCAAACCCTTTTGAATCAATTTTAAACTTATCGGGGGATTTAAAAAATATCTTTGCCTGACTATCAGACATCTTTAAAAAAGCTAAATCGACTTTTATTTTTACATCTGCAGTGTAATCTTTAATACCTGCAAACTTTTCTTCGGTTTTTTTTAGAATATCCTTTGGATCGGTATTTTGTCCGAAATTTATAGAAATTAAAGCAAATAAAATAATTACGACTAATTTTTTCATATATCACCTACGATAGAATATCTTTTTTAACAAAAATGTAACTTGTAATACCAAAAATTGAAAGTATATAAATTAACAATACGCCGGCAGATTTAAATACTGCACCAAAATCAACCGGATCTTCAAATAATAATCCCCAATCGTTTATATAGCTTGTAAATAAATATGGCTGCAATTTTTCAAAAAAACCAATATTTAAATGCGAAAGTATTAAAGAAACTATTAAAACCGCCATTGTTGTAATTATTGGTCCAATAGCATTTTCGACTAAGGAAGAAAATAATATTGATAAAGCGATTATAGTGGACATGCTTAATATTGCAAATGCATAAGCAAATATAAACCGCCACAAAATATCATTAATACCATAAATATAAATCTTTTCTTTAAAAACTATTAACTCCCCGCTACCAAATATCAGCAAACTTACGCCAATACTTAAGATAAACATAAAAACCATGAATATTGTAGTATATATAAATCCGCTTAAAAATTTTGCAATTAAAACATTTAATCTGCTTACGGGACGAGTTAACAACATTCTATATGTTCCGTGGGTAGCTTCGCCTGCAAGTAAATCACCGCCAACAAGTACAATTAAAAAAGGTATATGAATTATTAAGCTGTTAAGTAATAGATGCCCTAAAAAGTATCCGTTTAATAAGTTTCCTGTCATTATAAAACTATCTGAAAAACTTCGGTTAGCCATATTAACGGCTCCCGGACCTTCAAAGTATATTGCCGTTTGTACAACGCCCACTAAAAAAGCCAGCACCATAAACCCAATATAAGTTCGCCACTTACGGAATATTTTTACAAGTTCGGTTGAAATTAATACTCCTATCATTTCCCCTCCGTAATTTTCAAGAAGTACTCTTCAAGAGATCGGCTTTTAACAATTCCTGATACTTCAATATCGTTATTTACCAATAATTTATTTAATTCTCCTACACTTTCCGGTTTCATATCTAACATAATTAAGTTATTAGCAACACTTTTAATTGTAATCCCTAAATTAGAACTATTTATTACCGATACAGCCATTTCGGGGTTATTTACCTCAATTTCCGTTGTAAGGGCATCTTTACTT
>CALGLM010000111.1 GCA_937930275.1 uncultured Ignavibacteria bacterium | reverse complement strand
AGGGAACAGGTTATTTCTTAAAAGCGAATTATTAAACTGGGTACGTGGAGGTAACAGATGAAATATTATATGAGTTTCTTACAACATCAAACACAGCCCAAAAATAATCTTCAGAAAGCTTTATTAGAGCTACTTGAAAATTATTATAACAGACGATTAATTTATTTTGACGAAGTTCAACAATTTGAAAATGAACTTAAAGAAGATGTTAAACTATTAAATCGGAAATATAGCAAAAGTGCACCGGTATCTGTTTTCTTCCACAAATCTGATTTAGACAAACTTTACTTTTTGCACGGTTTAGATTGCGTTAGTTTCCTGCTTATTGAGTGCGAAGACCATACTTATTACCTAACAAATAATTACGAAGAAGTTGTTTTAGGAGGCAATAAATGCTAACAACAATTATTTATGTTTTATTCGGCGTTGTTACCGGTTTTTTTATAGGGTATGTATTTCGTAACAGGCGTATGGCTGAAGAGCTTTATCATTACAAAACTAATTACTACCGCGAACTTGAATTAAACCGTACATGGAGGCAAAAATGAAAACCGCTTATATAACTGCCTTAACTCAGCAAGGTGAAACAAATGTAAATATTATAAGAGACGGAAAGAAATATTATTACAACTTAAAGACCGAAAATACTTTACTAATACTGCTATACGTTTCAATCCTGGTTTTATTGGAAGTAATTAAAAAATAGGAGTATTGTAATGAATAGCACTGAAATTAACCAAAAACGAAAACTTGGCAACAAAATTTTAACCGCCGTATGGCAAAGCGGTAAGTTATCAGTTGATCAAATAGCCAAAAATATCAATCTGCACCCAAACGACATTATAAACGAGCTTGACCGCTTGGATGACGCAAATTTATTAAAGCCTATTTATACACCGCTAAAAGGCATTCCCAACTACGTACTTACAAATAAAGGTAAACTAACAGTCCAAAAACACTTAACAGGAGTATTATATGTATAAAATAATTGAATTAAAAATTAACAACGTAAAAAACGTTAAAGCAATAGATATAACGCCGACTGACGTTAACGTTATAGCAGGAAAAAACGGAGCGGGGAAATCATCCGTTCTTGACGCCATAGCTTGGGGTATTGCAGGGAAAAGAGGTGTTGAAGATACCCCCTTACTAATCCGTAACGGAGAAAATAAAGCCTCTGTTCAAATCGTTTTAGATGATATTATTATCAGACGTACAGCCACCGAGTCCGGAGAAAGACTGGAAGTATTAGACAAAGACGGTAATAAACAAGCAGCACCTCAAAAAATGCTTGATAAACTTTTTACCACAATTTCGTTTGACCCTATTAAGTTTAAGGATATGAAACCAAGCGAACAAATTAAAATTTTATTCGATTCGGTTTCTCCGGATGTAACTTTTGAAGAACTCGAAAGCATGAAAAAAACCTATTACGATGAAAGAACATCGTTAAATAGAGACGTTAAAAAGTTCGAGCTTGCAATTGGTGATACTACTTACACAGATGAAGAATTAAATATGCCTTTGCCTGCTGCAGGCGATATAATAGCCCGCATAAGTAATTCTCAAGAAATATCACGTGTAAATGCCGAAATTGAAAATAAGTACCGCATTGTTGCAGATAAATATAAATCCGTAAAAGCACAAATTGAAGCTTTACAATTGCAACTTGAAGAACTAAAAGCCGAAGGGTTAAAGCTAAAAGAACAGCATAATAACTTAACCGAACCCGAACCTATTGAACCGCTTAAAGAACAATTAAAGAATATTGAACAGTTACAAAACACCTTCCGCAAAATTCAAGATTACAAAAATAACGTTAAAAATCTTGAAGTTGCCAAAAAAGAATGTGCCAACTGTACATCAAAAATAAACGAAATTGAACAGAAAAAATTAAGCATTCTTGAAGCTGCTAAACTACCTATTAAAGGGCTTACTTTTGGAGATGAAGGACTTTATTACAAAGGCGTTCCTTTTACCCAATGCTGCACCAGCGATAAATTAATGATTTCAACGGTTATTAGTTGCGTCCTCAATCCTAAATTAAACGTAATCCTTATCCGTGACGGTTCACTATTGGATGAAGATAATTTTAATCAAATCCAAAAAATAGCAAAATATTACAACGTTCAAGTTTGGATTGAAAAAGTAGTTAATGATTTAACCGATTCTCAAGGAATTATTATTGAAAACGGGGAGGTAAAGAATGTTTGATTTTGAGAAAGATTTTGACTTAGGGGTTATTGAAACCCCTAAACCTAAACAGGTAGAAAAAACTAAACCAATAATAAAAAAGGCAGAACCGTTTGAACTTGTTAAAACCGAAGAGCTAAAAACAGCCGAGCCAAAAACAGCCGAGCAAATAGATTGGTTTGACCAGCATTATTATAAAGTTGGCGAAGATTTTTACC
>CALGLM010000110.1 GCA_937930275.1 uncultured Ignavibacteria bacterium | reverse complement strand
TACAGACATGCTGAAAGAGGTATAACCAACTTCTGCAACACCATAAATGCTTGGAGCAAAATAATATTTACCGCCGGCCATAACAACAATAGCACTTAAAGTTGTGCTAAGAGTGTATTTTCCGTAATAACCTAAATCATATTCTTTATCACCACTCCAAGTTAAATAACCAACACTTGCGTAACCGGCAATATTTGGACTCAAAGCTGTTTCATAACGTGCCGATCCACCAAAACCTGTTGAATATCCTAATACGTCTGCAGCATCACCGCTTGCAAAAGCTAATTCGCCGTTAACGCCGATGAAGTTTTTTGGTTGTGCACTGGTTAAGCCAGCAAAAAGAACCAATACAAAAATGGTAGAAATTAGTTTTTTCATAATATAACCCCATAATTTAGTTAATGTAAATATGTTTATTTAATACATGTTAAATATATAAACAATTTTTTTGCAAAACAATAGCAATGTTAAAAAATTGTTAAAATTTTTTTATTAATAATTCCGCAATAAATCGGATAATTCATGCTCTACATTAACTTTTGAGCAGATAAGTTTTGAAACGCCTTTATTTTTAATTCCCAGTTCAATTGCAGCCTGCTTTGAAAGATCTAAATCCAAGCTTCTTGCCATAGGTCCTCTATCGTTAACCCTAATAACAATACTATTTCCGTTTTCGGCATTAGTTAGTTTTAGTAATGTACCAAACGGTAATGTTCTGTGTGCGGCCGTAAGCAAGTTCTCGTCAAAAATTTCACCGCTTGCGGTTCTTTTTCCGTGAAATTGATTGCCATACCATGTGGCTTTAACGGTTCCGGCTTCCTTAAATGAAAAATCAATCATATTTTCTACTTCGGCAAATTTTATTTCGTTTTCCGAAGCCGTGTTTTCGGCATTTATAACAAATATAAACAGTAGCAAAAATACAATTTTACCCCCAAGTAAAAACAACAAAATAAGCTTTGTTTTCTTACTCAATAGTACCTCTTTTATTTGTTGTAAAATATTAAAAGTTATAAAATAATAAGCATTTTAACTTTTTATCATTATCGCAAGTTCCAATATAATATAAAAAAATAAAAAATCAAAATTATTTTTAAATAGTCTTATTTGAAAAAATAATATTCCTCATACTTTTAAAAAATCCATATCTTATTTATTTACAATAAGTTAAATCCGATCGTTTTATAAGTAAAATTAAGTGACTGATATGTTGTGAGGAAAAAAATAAAAAACGAGAAAAGTAATGGTGGGGAAAGATATTCAAAAAAGTAAAAATATGCATAAAAACAAGCTATAAAAATAATATTCCTCATGTGAAAAAAAGCGATATAATATCTTGTAATATTTAAAGTTATAAATATATTGGTATATATAGCGATTAATAGCGGGGAATAATAAAAGGGTGGAAATAATCCCCATGTAAAAATATTTTGAAAATTAATTAGTGCCAAAAAAATGGCTAAAAACGATTTGTATTTAAATTTATATTCTATTTTGTTATCTTTGAAAATGATATTTTTATAATTAAGGAGAACCCAGATGAGAGTAAGTGCCTTTTTATCTTACAATGGATTTGATTTTACGAAAGGATTGGTTGAACAACTTAAACAGACCGGTTTAGTTAAGGATGTTTTTTTAATTAGCGCTGACCCAGATGTTGAAGCAATTGAAGGGAGTACTATATTAAAATGCGATTCGCTACAAAGCAGTGAAACTATTAAAAAAATAGTTAATAACAGTAATAGTGATTACACTTTATTATTAACAAAAGATACGGAAGTTGAATTAGGGCAGTTTGCAATAGAAAGGATGGTTTCGGTTGCAGATGATACTAATGTAGGACTTGTTTACAGCGATTATTATGATGTAAAAGGTGAAATTCGCTCAATTCATCCGGTAATTGACTATCAAAAAGGAAGTTTGCGAGATGATTTTGAATTTGGTTATCTATTATTATACAGAACATCTATTTTAAAAGAAGTTTATACCGACTGTGAAAAAGACTATAAATTTGCAGGTTTGTATGATCTTAGATTAAAAGTATCTCAAAAGGCAGAATTTTTTAGGATAAATGAATTTTTATATACGGCAATAGAAAGCGATATTCGTAAATCAGGCGAAAAAATGTTTGATTATGTAAATCCGCGTAACAGAGAAGTACAGATTGAAATGGAAGTTGCATGTACACAGCATCTTAAAGCAATAGGTGCATACTTAATACCTGAGTTTAAGGATGTTGATTTCAATGAAAATGATTTTGAATTTGAGGCAAGCGTAATTATTCCGGTTAAAAATAGAGCTAAAACTATTAAAGATGCTATTGTATCAATATTAAATCAAAAATCCGAATATAAATTTAACCTTATTATAGTAGATAACTTTAGTGATGACGGAACAACTGAAATAATTAAAGAGTTTTCCGAAAAAGATAATAGAATAGTTCATATAATTCCTGAAAGAAAAGATTTAGGAATAGGCGGATGCTGGAACGAAGCAGTAAATAGCAAATATTGCGGTAAATTTTCGCTACAGTTAGATAGTGACGATTTGTATAAGGACGAAAATACGGTTACTAAAATAATAAATGCATTTTACGAACAAAAATGCGGAATGGTGGTAGGCACGTATCAAATGACTAATTTTAAATTAGAAGAAGTGCCTCCCGGAATAATAGATCATAAAGAATGGACTCCGGATAACGGAAGAAATAATGCTTTAAGAATTAACGGTTTAGGAGCCCCTCGTGCTTTTTATACTCCTTTGCTGCGTAAAATTAAAATCCCTAACGTAAGTTATGGTGAAGACTATGCCGTTGGATTAGCTATTTCGCGTGAACACCAAATCGGCAGAATTTATGAGCCTATATACATTTGCAGACGCTGGGACGGTAATAGCGATGCCGCTTTAGATATTGTAAAACAAAATAATCATAATATATATAAAGATAGAATTCGCACTGTTGAACTTGTTGCAAGAATTAATAGGAATGCGGTTAAATGATAGAACATTTAATTTTAAATAATGAAGAATTGTCTGCTTACGGTAATTCTTCTACTTTATCCCGCCAAATGAATTTGTTACTTGAGCAGCAATACGATACTTGGGGCTTGCTTCAGCAGAATTATAAAGGATTGGAAACGGTAAAAATTAAAACTTTTAATTTTGCGGATTTTGAAGTTAAAGTACAATACAACCCGTCTCGTATAACCTCATCGGCAGCAAAAGTTGATGATGCAAGTATCAAGGCAAGAAAATCTTTTTTACATTACAATAACTTGCCAACAGAGCAAAAAGGGATTTTATTTAAAGATAATTATTTAATTCTTTGTAATCCATACCCAATATTTAACGAGCATTTTACAATTCCGGTTATTGACCAATCACCACAGACAATAGTTGGGAAATACAAGGATTTTTTAGAACTTACAAAAGCAATTGCAGATAAATATGTGGTGTTTTACAACGGTCCAAAATGCGGAGCTTCTGCACCGGACCATATGCATTTTCAGGCGGGTAATAAAAATTTTATGCCGTTAGATACCGAATATTTTAGTATTATTAAAAAGTTCGGTAAAGTTGAATTTGAAGACGAGTCTGTTAAAATTTATTCGGTTACAAATTATTTAAGAAATTTTATTGCTATTGAAAGCAGTGATATTAATAAAGCCGAGGAAAATTTTTATAAAACATTAAACTATATTAAAACAGTAACCGGTGAACCAAACGAACCGATGTTAAATATATTAGGTTATTATATAAATGATGTTTGGATAACAATAATTTTCCCGCGAGAAAAGCATAGACCCACATATTATTTTGAAGAAGGAGACAAAAATATTTTGTTAAGTCCGGCTTCCGTTGATATGGGGGGAGTTTGTATAACTCCTTTGGAAAAAGATTTTGAAAAAATCACAAAAGAAGAAATTATTGATATTTATAATCAAGTTTCTTTAAACGGTGAAAAATTTAAAAAAGTTTGCAATTTATTAAACCAAAAGGTTTAAGACTTTTCGATTTTAATTATACTTAAATCGTCAGGAAATTTTTCGTTAGATAATTCTGAAAACTCCTTAACTAACTCGGTTAAGGAGTTTTTATTTTTAAATGATTCAGAAATAACATTTGTTATAAAATCTATATCAGGTGTAGTACCGTCATTTTTCCTTAGATCGGTTAATCCGTCAGTAAAAACAATAGCAGCATCGCCGGCATTTAGTTGCACTTCCATATCTTCGTAATTACCCGTTAAAGAAAAACCGAGTAACAACCCGTTCGATTTTACTAAACTATGTTCTCCCTCTTTTATTAACAGTAAAGGTAAATCGCCTGCACCGCAATATTTAATTGTATTATTTTTGTTATTTACTAATAAAATAGATAAAGTTACAAAAACCTGAGAAATTCGTTCGTCATTAAAAATAACTTCGTTAATTTTTTCCATTATCAACTTAGCCGAATAGTTTTCAATAGAATTGCAAACCATTCTAACTGCATTTCTAACATATCCTGCATAAGCTACTGCAAAATACCATGCGCCCCACTTTTTACCCATAACATCGCCTAAAATTACAACTAAATTGTTCTCGTCCAATGATATAAAATCAATAAAATCACCACCGGGGATTTCATCAAAGGGTTTGTTAATGCAATCAATAGCAAATCCGTCAAAAACCGGAGGAGTAACGGGAACTAATGCGGAATTTAAAGAAATAGCAGCTTGCTGAACTGCTTCATTAGCTTTTTCTCTTTCTCGCTTAATACTGCTAAAAATTGCATCAATTTTTGCGACTACAATTTTTGGAGAAGCCGTTTTTATTATATAATCTTCAATCGATAAATTATATGCATCCAAAATATCTTCTTCACTTCCTTTTGCGGTTAAAAAGACAAACGGGATATCTGAAAGTTTAGGGTTGTTTAGCAACATTTTTCTAAAAGCAAACCCGTCCGCTTCGGGCATCATTATATCGCTAATTATTAAATCAGGCATCTCTTCGGCAGTTTTTTTATACCCCACATTTCCGTTTTCGGCGTAAGATACTTTATAACCTGCTTTAGTTAATATGTAATTAAAAAGTTTAGCAATATTGGGTTCGTCTTCAACAAGTAATATTTTATTTGACATATAATTAATTTAATATTTTAGAAACTATTTATCGCATCATCTATATTAGAAAATGATTCAAAAACTCGAAACATACGAGTAAGTTCAAACATTGCTTTTACCGCTGGTTTAAATCCAACAAGTTTTAAATCGCCTTGCACTTTAGCAACTTTTTTAAGTGAATTAACAATAACACCCAAAAATGTTGAATCAATAAATTCGCATTCGGATAAATCTATTACAATTTTTCGGTATCCCGAAGCTATATGTATTGCAAGTTGTTCTTTTAATTGTTCGGCTTCCATTAAAGTTGCCCTATCGTAAATAATACGCTCCACCAAAACATCGCCGTAAATTTCTTCTTTTATTCCCATAATAATTCCGATTATTTATTTGTTTCTATTTCGTATTTTTCCATTAGTCTGTATAAAGTCGCTCTTCCCAGGTTTAATCGGCTTGCGGCTTCTACAATATTTCCGTTTGTAACTTTTATTGCGTGTCTAATTGATTCTTCTTTAAGTTTTTCAAAAGGTATTATTATATCAGATTCAAAAAGTCCTCCTTTAGATAATGCAATACTAATATCAAAATCATTCCCTTTTATTGTAGGAGGTAATAAATCTTCGGTAATATACTCACCTTCGGATAAAATAATACAGCGTTCGATAGTGTTTTCAAGTTCGCGTATATTACCGGGCCAAGAATAATCGTACATTAGTTTTAAAGCTTTTTTATCTGCACCTTTAATTTTTTTGTTATGCCTTACATTAAATGTTTCAATAAAATGATTAACTAAAACTACAATATCTCCTTTACGCTCTCTTAGCGGATATACATAAATAGGGAAGCTATTTAAACGATAATATAAATCTTCTCTGAAAGTTCGTTCTTTAACCATTTGAGCTAAATCGCGATTTGTTGCCGAAATAATTCTTACATCAGTTTTTATTATTTCGTTTCCGCCTACGCGCTCAAATTCTTTTTGCTGAATAACACGCAAAATTTTAGCTTGTAACGCAGGCTCCATTTCTCCAATTTCGTCTAAAAATAATGTTCCCCCTGCGGCCATTTCAAATTTACCGATTTTTTTTTGATATGCACCGGTAAATGATCCTTTTTCGTGTCCGAATAATTCGCTTTCAAGTAACTCGCGCGGAATTGAAGCACAATTTACAACAACAAACGGTTCGTTTTTTCTTAATCCGTTATAGTGAATTGCTCTTGCAATTAATTCTTTACCGGTTCCGCTTTCTCCGTGTATTAGTACAGTAATATCGTTATTAAGTACTTTGTTAACAAGTTTAAAAACTTCCTGCATTCTTTTATCGGAAGAAACTATGTTTTCAAAGCTATATTCTTTAGTTAAATTATTTTCCAGTTCTTTAACTTTTTTAATTAAGCTGTAATTTTGAATCGCATTTTTAATTGCCGGTTCAAGTCGGCTTTTATCAATGGGTTTGGGAAAATAATCAAATGCCCCTTGTCTAATTGATTCCATGGCAACTTCAATACTACCTTGAGCCGAAAGAATAATAACAGGTATATCCGAATTTTTTTTCTTGATATTTTTTAGTATATCAATACCGCTTATATCCGGTAACATAATATCTAAAAGAACTAAATCTGGGTTCTCATCGTTAAATGCCTTTAAAAACTCGGCACCGTTATTAAATGTTTTAACGGTTAACTCCGGTAAGTTTTTAACCCAGTGGGTTAAAAGTTTTAATATAGATGGCTCGTCATCAACAATATAAACCAATTTGTTCAAAATTTTATCTCCTTCACTTATTCTTTTGGCAATCTAATTATAAAAGTAGTCCCTTTATTAATTTCGCTTTCAACACGAATTAACCCTTTATGCAAGTCAATAATTTGTTTGACTACCGGAAGACCGAACCCGGCACCGGGTAAAATGTTTCCGGGGCGCTCTATTTTACTGAATTTTTGAAATAATACGGGAATATCATCTTTTGATATTCCTATTCCCGTATCGCTTATAATTACTTCAACTTCTTTTAAAAAATCTTGTACAACAATACTTACAAAACCGTCATTTTTGGTAAATTTAATAGCATTTGAAATTAGATTAAAAAATACCTTGTTAATTCTTTCTTTATCACAATTAATTATAATTTCCGCATCAGGTATTTGTTTGTTAAGAGTAATGCCTTTTTTTTGTGCGGATTTGTATAGTGAATCAAAAACATCATAAATAATACTAACTAAATTAACTTTTTGTTTATCAAGGCTTTCACCCCCGTTTTCCAGTTTAGAAAAATCGAGGATATCATTAATTAACTTAGCCAACCTTTTTCCTTCATCCAAAATAATTTTGTTAAACTCAAAAATCATCTCGGTAGGTAAATCTCTATCGCTATCAATAGTTTCTGCAAATCCGACTATACTTGCTAACGGAGTTCTGAATTCGTGAGAAACGTTGCTAATAAAATCGTTTTTTAATTTATTAAGTTCCTCCAAAAGTGAAATTTGATGCTTGGCTCTGTCTTTTTCAATTGAAATTAAACGGTTTAATTCAAAAATTTTACCGTTTAACTCTCTAAGTTGAACTTCAGATTTAATTTTATCCGTAACGTCAATTGCAACACCCATCAATCCGATTACTGTGTTATTATGTTTAACTGCTTTAATGTTAAATTCAAAGTCCATGTTATTTTTAAAGCGGTCTAATAATTTAGCTCCAAAAACAATACGGCTTTCTGTTTCCAATGCCTTTTGAAAAGCAAGCACGGAATCCGACTTTGAATTTTCTGCAATAAATTCAAATAAATGTTTACCAATTAAATCTTCACGAACATAACCTAATGTAATTGCTCCGTAATCATTAATAAAGTTTATGTAACCGTTACTATTTAAGTAAAAAACAAGGTTATCGCTAAGCTCGCTTAAGCAGTTAGTAATTAATTCCGATTTTTCCGCACGTTGGGTAATACTTTTTTCTTTTGAAATATTTCTTAAAATACCAACATACGTTTGGTTATCAACTTTTATTGCGTAATTAGATATAAACTTTTCGATTCCTAAATCAGAACGCAACGAAAGTTCACCGAATGCTTCGCCATTCTCGCTTAAATTATTTTCAAAATCTAAAATTAATTTTGAATCATTATTGCTAAATTTTGAAAGAAAGGCTTCTTTGGCTACTTTATAATCACCGTTATTAAAAGACGAATCAAATAATTTAGCGGCAGATTTTTTTGTTAAGTTAAAATTGTACCAATTATTGCTTAAAGTATATAATACTATTTCCGTTTTATTAAGAATCTCTTTAACCGAAGTTAAATGTTCAATATTTTCGGAGTTCTTTTCTAATTGTTTTGATTTTACAGAGTTGAGGAAATAATCTATCAATACGGTTTCTAAATCGTTACGTATATTAAGTAAAAATTTAGTGTTTTTGTAATATTTTTTACTAAATCCAAAAAAGTAAATTTCATTTTTTGGATCGTCCAAAATCTTTTTTATATAGTATTGGTTAAACTTGTAGATAGATAAAAAGGTGTTAAAAATTTCATCGTTTTCAACCAATGCAGTGTTTTTATCTAATTGATAAACAAATCTATCCAAAAATGTTCTTAAAAAATCAGAATTTTCAATTAAATTATTTCCGTAAGGGCAGACCGCATAACCGGTCGATTTTAAAATTAAAACCGTGCAAAAATCAAATTTTGCGGTTTTATTAAATAATTTTAAAATATTTTGGATTTGCTCAATCATTAATTCTATTAAAAAAATAAATAGTAAGATACAACTTTTTAAAATAAAATAATAGATATTATTTTAGGGCATTAAATTTTGGTAATAATTTTACTAAAAAAAATACTGTAAAAAACAAAAAACAGAAAACGGAAGATAAAAGCCAATAACCTGACCTTAAATTTAAATCAACAAGTAACGAACCGAATACCGGTCCTACCAATGTACCTAATCCGTACATCATTATATAATAGCTGTTAGCAAGCGCAATATTTACGCTATCAACTTTTTCGGCAGTGTAGCTTAATCCAACGGTATAAAAAGCGGGAATTATACCGCCAATAAAAAACAATTGAATTAGTAAAAAGATAAAACTATTATTGTAAATGGGGAATAAAAACAGAACGGAAAGTAAAAACGAAATTAATAATATTACGTTATATTTTGAGTAAAAGTCGGTAATTCTGCTAATTATATAAAGTAATACAATTCCACCAATTACAAATGATGCCAAAAAATAAGATACTTCGTTTTGCGAAAAACCGAGACGCAACGCATACATAGGGACTGCAACAACAACGGATGATTCAAATAAGCCGTATATAAAAGCAGAAAATACACCAAGTATGGGCATATCGTTAAACTTAAATAGAGCTTTGTTTTGTCTTTTTGAATTACCTAAATGTAAATTATTAAATTTAAACTGAATAAATATAATTACTATTATCATTACAAAAGTGCCTAATATAAACGGTAAGTAATCGGCAATTTTAACAGTCCAAATTAGTAGGGTGCCAATAGCAATACCTGCCGAAAGCAGTGTTGCATATAATCCGATATTTTTTCCGCGATTATTTTCGTTACTACAATAATTAATAAGCACTTCCGTACCTATAAACACTAAAGTACCGCCAATACCCATAATTATTTTTACTATAAATAGTATAAGTATATTACGCCAAAAAATATGTCCGATAGCCCCTAACGACCATAATATCATTCCGATAATTAGAATGTGTTTTAAGTTGTATTTATCGTAAAGTTTACCCGCATAAGGCGAAAAAACAAAAATTGCAAAATAACCTATCATTGTTACAATTCCGGTAATATAACCGGGAGTTTTATTTCCTTCCAATAAAATAACCGCAACAGGGGTTACCAAGCCAAAGCCTATACCCGCAATGGCAATGCCAAGTAGAGCAACAATTAAATTATTTTTGGCAATATCATTATTTAGCATAAAATATCCGATTTAAATGCAAGGAAATATTTTAATAAAGTTTTTAATTAAGTATATTTAAAATTTAAATAAATTAATATAGATATGAAACAGAAAAAACCCGAATTATTAGCTCCTGTAGGAAATAAAGAAATGCTTATTGCAGCCGTTAACAGCGGAGCAAATGCAGTTTATTTTGGATTAGATAAATTAAATATGCGAGCAAAAGCAAAAAACTTTACTTTAGAAAATTTACCCGAAACAATAAATTTTTGCAAACAAAATAATGTTGATACTCATTTAACTTTAAATAGTATTGTTTTTAACGATGAAATAAACCAATTAGACGAAATTTTACCGGAAGTTAAAAAAGCCGGAATAGATTTGGTAATTTGCTGGGATTTTGCCGTAATAAATAAATGTATAAAATACGATATACCGTTTTGCATAAGTACACAAGCTTCAATATCAAATATTGAATCAGCTAAATTTTATAAAAGTTTAGGAGCAAAAAGGATTGTTTTGGCACGTGAATGTACGCTTGATATGATAAAACAGATTAAAGATGAAGTTGATGTTGAAATTGAAACATTTATTCACGGTGCTATGTGTGTTGCAGTTAGCGGAAGGTGCTTTTTAAGTCATCATGTTTTTAATAAAAGTGCAAACCGTGGCGAATGCGTTCAACCGTGCAGAAGAAATTATAAAATTACGGATAATGACCAAGGTTTTAGTTTTGAATTAGGAAGCGATTATGTAATGTCTCCTAAAGATATTTGCACAATAGACTTTATTGATTTATTACTTGAAGCAAATATTGATGCATTTAAAATAGAAGGACGAAAAAGAAGCCCCGAGTATATTGCAAAGGTAGTATCAACTTACCGTAAAGCTATTGACGATTATTATCTAAATACTTATTCTGAAGAGAAAAAAGTTAATTATAAAAATGAATTAAATAAAGTATATAATCGTGGTTTTTCTAACGGATTTTATTTGGGTTTACCAAATTCTAACGATTTTGCAACCACCTACGGAAGTACTGCAACAACAAGGAAAGAATACGTGGGAAAAGTAATAAACTTTTTCAAAAAAACAAATGTTGTGCATGCTCATATTGAAGCCGGGAACCTAAAAATAGGCGATAGCATTTATATTAGCGGAGATACTACCGGAATTGTTGAAATGAAAGTGGAATCGCTATTGTTGGACGGTGTAGAATTACAAGAGGTAAAACAAGGGGATAAACCTACATTCGTTTCTTCGGCAATAGTGCGAGAAAGAGATAAAATATATAAGATTGTTGAAAAGTAATTACCTGTTATTACCCACTACAATATAGCTTAATAAATTTATTATTCGATTTATGATAATTATGTATAACTTATAGATAACTATTATTAATAAACTTGACTATTATTATACGGCAAATTCTTTTTGGAAAAAATCGATTAGACTATTATAATCTTCAATCGTTAACTTTGCAAGGTGATTAATAATGGGGTGGTTTTCAAATTGCAGGCGTAAAAAATCTTGTTTTGCTTCATCAAAAAAAATATCGGGATTAGTTAAATAATTTTTTCCTTCTGCTTTTATGTTTTCTAAAGTTTCGGCGTTATTATAAATAGATGCCCAGAAAAATAAAATCATTAGCCCAACTTTTAATGTTGCATCTTGATTTGTGGCTTTAGTTTGGTTAATTAATTGAAAAACAGCTTCTTTGTAAAAGTTTTTAACATAAGTTAAATGTTCGTTGTTGTTCATAATTACTCCCGATTTATTTTCTTAAATTTACGAATTATTTTGAGTATATACAAAATAAAAAACCGAAAACCGCCATTGGGAGTTCTGTATGAAAAAACAAGCGACTACCGTATCGCAAAAGTTAGTGGCGGTTTCCGGTTCTAGGGGGTAATTATGATTGATATACGAGTTTACGAATAGTATCGTGTTGCAAATAAGGATACTCGTTCCTAATATATTCTATAGCGTCTCCGGTGCTAACTTTGTTAGACCTGAGTTCGTGAAATTTCTTTTTTATTAAGTAATTACGGACGTTGTTTTCGTTAATTAATCCTTTTTCGGTAAGTAACAAATAAACCTCGTCGCTAACCAAATCCGCAATGGGATTTTTTGATTTGCTGTTTTCGGTTGCGCTATTCATTTGTAGCTCCGGTTAAATTTACTAATTTGTTGGTATAATAATACCAAATTAGAAGAGATAACACAACTACATGATTATGCGGTTTTTTAGTGACATTTATTTTTTAAATTGAACAATAACGGTTGTACCGCTTCCTTTTATCGTTTTAAGTTCAATTTCGGCATTATTTAAGCCAAAAAATCTTTTTGCCAAAGTTAATCCAAGTCCTATCCCTTCGTACGATCTGCGGTATCCCATCTCTTCTTGCGAATACGGTTCAAACAAATGTTTCTGATATGTTTCCGATATACCAATACCGGTATCTTCTACTATTATTATGGGGGACTTGTGTTCGTCATCAATTATGCTAATTTTTACATAACCGATTTCCGTAAATTTAACCGCATTATCTACAATATACATAAGTCCGTTTGTTACGCTATACTCATCAGCATTTATTATCGGATCGTTAACAAAACTTTCAAACAAAATGTCTATATTTTTAATCTTAGCTTTAGGTTTAAATTCTTTAATAATTTGATTGCATAAAGCATTTAAATTTAATGTAACCGGATTAATCGGGAAGTCATCTACTGCCAATCGACTATAATTTAATATCATATCAATTGTTCTTACAATTCTGTTACTGCTTCTATAAATTGAATTAAAATAGTCTTCTTGATCGGTACAAATGTTCCCGTCTAAGGATTCTTTTAGCAAACTTGTCATTCCTAAAATACCGTTTAAAGGTGTACGAATTTCGTGAGAAATGTTTGCAATAAATGCGTCCTTAAGCTGATTAGACTTTATTGCTTCGTTTTTTGCAAAAGTTAATTCTTGTTCACTCGTTTTTCTTTCGGTTATATCCCTAAAAATACTAAGAACAAGGGTATTGTTTTCATCTAAAATAATATAAGCGTTAGATACGGCAAACCAAATTTCTTTGTCATTCCAAAGTTTGTAGCAGTTTTCAAAGTATTGATGTATTTTTCGTTTTTCAAAGTTGTTTTTATATGAAGAAATTACACGTGCAGTTTGCAACGGGGAATATATAATTGCAAGAGAAGATCCTTCTAATTCATCGCGTGATTTTCCGACTATTAAACAGAATGCATTATTAACTTTTACGGTAATCCCTTCGCTATCGGTAAGCCTCATTCCGTCTTTGCTGCTTTCCCAAATTGAACGGAATAATCTTTCGCTTTTTACCAAGGCATTTTCAGCTTCTTTCCGTTGGGTAATATCACGTAAAACAAATAGATGATTATTTGAATTATTTATAAATATAGTTTCGTGCGAAATTGATGTAAGTTTTTGTGTTCCGTATCTTGTATTTATAGGCAGTTCAAAATCGTTTAATTTATTATTAGGTAAATTTGCTTGGTTAAATAATAATTTAAGGTTTCCGTTTTCAAAAATATTTAATTCGTCAATATTTTTGTTTGTTAATTCTTCTTCGTTATAATCTATTAATTTGCAAAAAGCTTGATTAACTTCAAGAAGTTCTCCTTCTTTACTACATATTAACATTCCAACCGAATTTCCGTGAAAGGCTTTAAAAAATTTCTCTTCGCTTTCAATTATTCTATCTAATATCTCTTGTCTGTTAGTGATATCACTGGAAATCCCAACAATTGCATACGGTTCGTTAAAATCGTTATTTAATAACCAGGTTCTGCAATGCAAAAGAATTTTTTTGCCGTCTTTAGTAATATTTGCTACTTCTCCGCTCCAAGATCCGTTTTTTAAGGTCGATTTTAGAATTTCTTGTTGGGTAGCCCCAAGACTAATATCTTCGCCAAACATTTTGATATTATTGCCAAAAAAATCCGTTTCTTCATAACCTAAAGTTATCAATTCGGCTTTATTTACATAAACTATATTTCCTTTAAGATCCGTAACAGTTACAAGATCTTTAATTTGGTCTAATATTTCGGTTTGAAATTTAATTAATCGTTGATTTGCTTTTAATTCGGTCAAGTCAACATGAGTGCCGACTATTCTCTGTATTTCGCCTGAAGCAGTAAACTGAACTGCTTTTCCGCGAGATAAAATCCATTTATATGAACCGTCCTTTTTACGCATTCTAAACTCTAAAGTAAAACTTCTATCATCGGAGTTTATCTGTTTTAAAAGTTCGCTCCACACCTTATCTCTATCAATAGGGTGAATTAATTCTAAATAATTATCAACGGTAATACTAAACTCATCCGGCTGGTAGTCTATCATCTTATATGTATTTGGAGCCCAATACATGCTGTTATTTGGATAATTTAAATCCCAAATCCCGTCTGTAGTGGCTTCAAGTGCAAAACGTAAACGTTCTTCGGTTAGGTATAATATTTCTTTTGTAAGTTTATTGCTTTCTTCATTAAACTGTTTTTCAAGCTTTGCCGATAAAATAGGCGAAATGTAATTTGCTATATTATTTAAATGATTTAGATCGTCTTCTTTAAATTCTGAATTCTTATTCCCCAATACAATAATTCCGAGTAGTTTATCTCTAAACAAAATAGG